>JALHSU010000027.1 GCA_022865345.1 Candidatus Zixiibacteriota bacterium | reverse complement strand
TGGCTAAAAAATTTGGGATACTCTACACCGGTGGTTCGGACTGCCATGCCAGAGCTGATATGGTGTTGATGGGAAAAGTGAAAGTCCCTTACCGCTGTCTGGAGATGCTAAAGAAAGCTAAACAAAAGAAATTTGGAGGATAAATCTGGAGTGTAAATCTCAAGATCCATTCTGGACCTTCAGGTTTACCAGAGTTATATCAGTTTCAAAGAGGAGAAGGATAAAGCTAAAGCTTTATACTCCAGATCATCTTCAAAAAAGGAGCTAAAATGAAAAAGGTGTTACTCTCTCTGACTTTCTTGTTTATGGCTGTTTCAGCTTATGGCAAAGAATTTACTCAGGCTTATGAGGACAAGCTCATCCAGGATTTAAAGGGAATTTATACTCAGGAAGCCATTAAAACTCCGGATAACCCAACCGGTCATCCTGTGGATGCCACTCCCATAATCCTTCAGGCGAGACATGATTTTCCTTTTTTGAGCGCAGAAGCTAAGAAAGCTGTTTACCCGTTCCCCTCCAGGCCAAGTTACGCCCCAGATACTGAATATGCCTATAATACTCCAAGCGGGTATTTCAAGATACATTTCGCCAAGGAAGGAGTTAATGCGGTGTATCAGCCGAATGTAGATAATAATGGAAATGGGATCCCGGATTACGTTGATACCTGTGCAGCAGTCTTGGACCACATCTGGGCTAAAGAGATAGATAGTTTAGGTTACAATGTCCCGCCTTCGGACGGATGGTACCCAGTAACCTGGGATAACGGAGGCGATGGGAGATACGATATTTACCTTTTAAACCTGGGTTCTAACTACTTAGGCGCAACTCACCCTGAAACCACCAGTGCTCCGAACCCCGCACTGTGGAGTTACACGAGCTGGATCGAGTTAGATAATAATTATACAAATTATCCTGCTTACCATCCACAGTACGACTGGCTAAGGGTCACTGCCGCACACGAGTTTTTTCATGCAATTCAGATGGGGTATGATGTTTTTGAGAATGAGGTAGCAGGGGATGTTGCAAAACCTTACTGGATGGAGATGAGCGCTACCTGGATGGAAAATGAAGTTTACGATTACATAAATGATTATATATATTATCTCAGATCCTTCCTTGGAGCTCCTTGGGTTTCTTTGAGAAATTTCACTGGGTTGCATCCGTACGGTGCAGTAGTTTGGCCAATCTATTTAGGGGAGAGATTCGGGATTAACATTATTAAAGATATCTGGACTAAATGTGCTGAAGTGCCCGGTGATAACGTCTTGTCCGCAACTGACACGATCTTGAGCACTTTGCATAATAGCTCGTTAAACAGCGCCTTTCGGGAATTTTCTGTTTGGAACTATTTCACTGGAGATCGGGCTAACCCTTCGGTATTCGGCTTTTATTCCGAAGGTCCGCTTTGGGTCGATCAAGGTGGTCCCATAAAGGTGACATTGACTAACAAACACACTCTTTATCCGGCAACAGATACAGTTAATCAGTTGCCACAAGACTTGGGCTCGACCTACCTAACTTTTGTCTCTCCATCTGACACCGGAGGACTTAGAATATATTTCGAAGGAGATCTTGGTCCAGAATGGAGTTTTTCAATTATAGGTTATCAGGGAACTTCCCTTCCTCCCTGGGATACAGTTGTTGGGTTGACCACAACACCGAGCAGTATGAACGGGATGGGATTAGTTATTGCTTCCTGGCGTTTTACTGAAGTGCCTATGGTTATCGCCAGGGGAGATACTATCTCGACCCAGAATTATCAATACAGGTCTACAGCACAGTTCGATCCGAGTCTAAATAATGGGTTACTTCCTCCGTCAGCAGACAGAGTGTATCAAAATTTCCCCAACCCGTTTGTGATTACAGATGCTAACTCGACCACTAAATTTCCCCTGTCATTGATGAGCACCAGCGATGTGAAGCTCTTCATCTTTACAGGCTCTGGAGAACTTGTCTGGAAATATTCTTGGCGAAACCTGAGTGCGGGAAATTATGATATCACTAATTTCCCTGACCCGGCATTCTTACCTTTCCAGTGGGATGGCAGGAATCTAAACGGCGAATATGTGGCATCCGGGATTTACCTTTATAGAATAGTGACTAACGGCACCTCGACAACTAAGAAGTTAGTCGTGATCAATGAGAGATAGAGATTCTTCGTCCTTTGGACTCAGAATGACATTTGATACAACACAATTGTCATGCTGAGTCCCCGTAGGGGACGAAGCATCTATGTATAAAAAGGCAGATTCTTCGCCTCTACGAGGAGCAATGCCCGGCGTAGCCGCCGTAATGCCTTTATCGCCCTACGGGCTCAGAATGACAGGATGAGCTTAGCGTCGGGCTTTATGCCTGACGATTCCAATTTCGTAGCGCCCGTAGCGCAAAGCGACCCTAATCCCGCAGTTTGCGGGACAAGCTGGGTCGCACTACGAAAAACATGTATTCCGTGACCGTCGGGTCCCCTGACCCGACGGAAATGTAGTTTCCCAATTCAATGGACTCCTTGCTCGATGAATCGAGCAACTACAATCTGAGGTCGCGCTACAAAAAAAAAACAGAAATGACCTTCACCACAAAAAAAATAGCCAAGATGGGAGTATTCACTGCTCTGCCAATAGTCCTGAAAATCCCGATTTTGCAGATTCCGAATGTGGAATTCTTCACCTTCGTGGTTTTCACCTCCGGCTTTTTGTTGGGTATAATCGAGGGAGGGGTAGTTGGCATGCTTTCAATAAGTATCTACACCGTGTTCAACCCATACGGTCTTGCCCCGCTTCCTATAGCACTTGCCCAGGTAATATCAATGTTCATTATAGGCATTTCAGGAGGGTTATTTTTCTACTTGAAGCTCTTTAGAGAAGTCGCCTTAGCCACCTTTATCTGGATGGGACTGGCAGGATTAGTTCTTACTCTGCTTTACGATTTTTTAACCAATTCAGGTGTAGCCATAGTGATGGGTAGATTTGTACCGGTTATGCTTGCAGCCATACCTTTTGCTCTGACTCACCTGATTTCCAACATTATTATCTTTGTCCTCCTAACCCCGGTTCTTTTTCGTTTAGACAAATTAGAAAGAAGGGGGCAGTTTGCTTAAGAAGATTGTTCTCCTCGTCTTTTCTTTCTTTTGCTTTTCTCCTTTTGCTCTGGCACAGAATAATGATTCCCTTCTTTCCCCCTCCAATCAATTGAACCCCGACACATCTTTTGAAGAGGAAAATCTCACGGACAAGGTATGTTCCCTTTTCACCACTAACCAGGTTTTCTCCTCTGAGGAGATCGAAAATTCAATTTACAGAAGTCTGGGAGATATTCTGAAAAGGAACAGGTTAATTGATGTGACCAGATATGGGACTTATGGTCAGCCAGAATATGCCACTCTCTGGGGCGGGACATCACGCCAGTTTCTGGTCTATCAGGATGGGATTTCATTTTTAGGGCAAGCGTTATACCTGCCTCAAACCGGGGATTTCGACCTTTTCACTGTCCCGCTTGAGAATATCGAAAGTATCCAGCTAATTGATAACCCGATGGTTAATATATTGGGTAAAGACATTGGATTAGGTGGACTTAGGATAAAGACAAAAGAATATAAGACTCAAAAACCATTTTCCAGGATAAATTTCGAAAGAGGACCTTATGGATACAGAAGAACCCAAATAGATTTCGGCAATCAATTAGCCCGGAAGCTCGACTTTTATTTTACCGGAGGATGGAAAAAATCAGATGGCTACATAGCCAACAGCGATTTTGAATCTTTATACCTGACCGGAAATCTCCTTTATAAGATGAAAGAAAACTGGAATATTCGATTGAAAGCGCTTCATTTTGAGAACAGGGCAGGGAATCCACTTCCTCACGATACTCTGATCACCTTGAAAACAAAAGAGGATAGAACTATTTTAGATCTGAATTCGGATTATCGTTTTAAAAACAATACTTTCTTAAAAATAGAGACTTTTTATTGTGCTAACCTGGCTGAAAGTTATAATGATGGATATTTTCTGGACAGAAAAAAAACTGGAAACGATTTCTATCTGAGGGGCAGTTACGAGTTTAATTGGAAAAAGAAGACGCAAAATAAGGTAGAGGGATTTTTAAGCTGGGGTAATACTGAGATGGATGGGATAAAGAGGACTTTACGAGAAGGACACATTTCTTATCTTGGACTCACCAGGATTTTCGACAAGATTGATAATTTTGGGTTTGCCAGGCTGACTTTCCAAAAAGGATTTCACTGGGAATTGTCTACTTTGTATGGAGTTTCCTATAGCCCTAGGAAAGAGCTGATTCTATTTGCCAACGTTTCGCACTCCTTAGCCAATCCTACGTATTATGATTTCTATCTGCCGAGGAGTAGTTATTCAGCTCATCTTGACTCCACATATTTCTCTTATCAAGAATCCTATAATCAATTCCTTACCTATGAAAATCTCTTTACTATCGATGCAGGATTTTCCTGGTTAAAAAATGATTTTAAGTTGAGAAACTCGATATTCTACTCTTATAACTTGAACAACATAGAATGGACTTTCTCCAAGGTAGTAAACCAGCTTCCTGCTTATACCTCCATAAGATACACAGTTTACCCCTCTAACCGCACGAGGAATTTATTTGGATTCGGTTTAAATCTCGACTATACTTTTTCTCCGAATTTTGAAACAAGTTTTTCCTACGCTTACAAAAGGGCTCGTGCTGGTGACTTTTCGATACCTTACGTGCCTGAGCATAGTTTCTTCAGCTATTTTCAGTATTCGTATGAATCCTCGAAAAAAGAGTATGGGCTAAAAGTAAGATTGGAGCAGGAATATATCTCTAAAAGGTATCTGGCAGATTATAACCAGGACCAAGTTCCTTTTGTCCTTCTTTTTAATTCCAAAATCACCTTACGGCTTTTGGATCTGCGGTTTTATTATGTTATCGAGAATATAACGGATGAGGTCTACAGAACCAGAGGAGAGTTCAACATGCCTGGCAGGACCTTCTGGTTTGGCTTTAGCTGGGATTTCTATGATTGAGAGTTAAGTTCTATAATAGTGTCATTGCGAGTCCATTTGGACGAAGCAATCCGTTCAGTTGTACAGATTGCTTCGTCGTCCCCGTAGAGAATTCCTCGCAATGACAATTTAAAAGTCAGGAGAAAGCAAATGAACAGGGAAGAGGCTTTGAATTTAGTAAAATCCAAGATCAAGAATAAGAATCTGATCAAGCATATGCTGGCCGTGGAAGCCATAATGCGCAGGCTGGCGGAGTATTTCAACGAGAATGTTGAGCTCTGGGGCTTAACTGGACTCTTGCATGATCTGGATTACGATTCCACAGTCAATGACTTTCCCAAACACGGTATCCTCACAACTGAATGGCTTAAAGAATATGATTTAGATGAGAAAATCCTGTATGCCATAAAAGCCCACCCCAAACACGTACCCGCGACTTCCAAACTGGACTGGGCTCTTTATGCCACAGACCCTTTGAGCGGGTTGATCGTTGCCGCCACCTTAATGCACCCGACAAAGAAACTAAAAAACGTGACCCCGGAGTTTGTGCTTAACCGCTTTAAGGAGAAAAGATTCGCCGCCGGAGCAAATAGGGAAGATATAAAAGCCTGTGAGAAGATGGGTCTAACCCTGGAAAAGTTTGTCGAATTAGCCCTGGAAGGTATGCAAAGAATAGATGCAGACTTGGAATTGTAGTTGCCTGATTCATCAGGCTAATTTTAAATTGCCCAATAAATTGGGCAACTACATTTAACCTAAAATGAGAAAACTTATCCTCATATTCCTATTCCTTTTCTTACTTTTAGACATCTCCCAGATAAGCTATGCCCTGGGTAAAAACAAGTCACATCGACCAGAAAACAAAGTCAAAAAGGTCGAGGATAAATGGCTGGGCTGGGATAAAGCAGGGCACTTTTTGATAAGCGGATTTTTAGCCGGGTCATCTTATTCCATCTATCATAAGAGCTTTGATAATGACAAAGAATCTTCGATCTATTTTGCCAGCATCTTCAGTCTAAGCATTGGAGTAGGTAAAGAGATAAGCGATATGAAAAAACCAAAAGATAAGTTCAGCTACAAAGACATCATCTTTGATATCCTGGGCATTTCCGTTGGCATTCTTATCGCCTCACATTAATTTTGTTCATAGTCACTTTAGTGACGTAATAGGAATCGACTAAAATCGGATTGAAAGAGACTGAATAGGATGGAAGAATTAAAGCTGAACAAGAAAACAATCTTTTCCTGGGGAATATATGATTTTGCTAATACTATCTTCTCTATGAATATCATCTCGATGTATTTTGCCCAGTGGATAATAGTCGACCATCACAAAGAAGACATCTGGTACAGCTTAACCTATTCTTTGTCAATGCTGCTGGTTGCTCTGACCATACCGGTTTTGGGAGCAATCTCTGATGGTAGAGGAAAAAGGAAACCATATCTTTTGATTTTGACCCTGGGGTGTGTCCTGGCGACTTTGTTCATAGGGGGAATAAGCTCCAGGATTGCGAACGCAAACCTTCTGGTCTTTTCGGCCCTTTTTTTCTTTCTTGTAGCCAATTATTGTTTTGAAGGAGGACTAGTTTTCTATAATGCCATGCTGCCTGAAATCTCTACTCCTAAGAATATAGGCAGGGTATCAGGTTTTGGAGTGGCTTTAGGATATGCCGGCTCAATTATCGGACTTCTCCTGGTTAAACCTTTTGTCACCGGAAATTTTTTCGGGTTACAATTCGGCAGCGGTGGTAGGGAAAAAGCCTTCATTCCAACGGCATTTTTTTTCCTCCTGTTCAGCTTGCCGATATTTCTATTTGTCAAAGAGAAGGGAAACCAGAATTCTGGTGAAAAGAGAATAAAGATTAAAGAAGCTTTTAGAAAAGTCTGGAATGGAATCATTGATACCAAAAAATATCCAGGGGTATTGCGGTTCCTGATTGCCGACTATTTTTTCGAAGATGCTATAGCCACGGTGATTATTTTTATGGCAGTTTATGCTCAGGTGGTTATGAATATGGGAGATGAAGCCAAGATCTTTTTCTTCTGGTTTGCCACGACCTTTGCCATCCTTGGCTCTTTTGTTTCCGGCGTATTGAGCGACCGCATAGGGCCGAAAAAGACCTTGTTTTTTGTAGTCTCTGGCTGGATTTTGTCCTTATCAGTCATTATGCTCTCTACCAGACAGCTCTATTTCTGGATAATGGGTCCCCTTATCGGAATCTGTCTTGGCTCCACCTGGACAGCTTCCAGGCCGCTCTTAGCTACCTTAGCTCCCAGAAATATGTTAGGACAGTTTTACGGGTTATATTCCTTGTCCGGCAGAGCCGCGGCTACCATAGGACCACTTCTCTGGGGTGGAGCGGTTTTGTTCTTGAAAAAAGATAACCCGTTGGTCAAAGGAATCATAAATTTGCTCGAAAGGATTGGATTTACTTTTTCGGATAAGGTTTTGGATACGATCCAGTATCGTTTTGGGATTTTGTTTTTGGTCCTTTTAATGATTATAGGTCTTCTGATTTTTATCAAAGTCCCGGATAAAAAAATGGAGGATTACGAGCTGGTATCGAGATAAAATGTCATTGCGAGGAGTCCATCTGGACGACGAAGTAATCCACTTCCTCTTAAGTAAAGGGATTGCTTCGTCCAAATGGACTCGCAATGACGGATGAGGAGAAGGAATTTGGAGAACTGGCATGAGGTAGTGGGGGCAATACATATCCATTCTACTGACTCGGATGGGACCAAATCTATTCCGGAGATAGCGAAGATCGGTGATAGAATGGGACTTGACTTCCTGGTCTTCTCTGACCATATGACTCTCAAGTCCTATCAAGCAGGCTTAGAAGGAGTTTATGGCAAGACCCTGGTCATAATCGGCTATGAGATTCATGATAGAGAAAACAAAAATCATTATCTGGCTTTCAATCTAAAGGAGACCTTGCCTTTTGGTTTGACTCCTTTAGAATATGTAAAACGGGTGAAAGAAAAAGGCGGGTTTGGGATAATTGCGCATCCGGATGAAATCAGGAATGATTTGCCCAAATATCCTGCCTATCCCTGGACTGCCTGGGGTGCTCAAGAGTTTGATGGAATCGAAATCTGGAACCAGATGTCTGAATGGATGGAGAAACTGACCAGGTTCAACCAGGTCAAGATGCTTTTCTCTCCGCGAAAATCTCTGGATAGCCCAACTGAGAGAGTCTTGAGAAAATGGGATGAGCTGAACCTGAAAAGAAAAGTCTGTGGCATTGGAGCAGTTGACGCCCACGCTCATCTCTACAAGTTAGGTCCTTTGAAATTGACTATTTTCCCTTATGAGGTTCAGTTCAAATCGCTCCGCACGCACCTGATTCTGGACCAGCCTTTATCTTCAGATTTTGAAAAAGGTAAAGCCCAGATATTTTCAGCGCTCTTAAACTGCAACGCCTTTGCCTCAAATCACAGAAGGGGAGATGCCAAAGGGTTTCTGTTTTATGCGGAAGGCAAGAAAAACCTTGCCCGAATAGGAGAGGAGATAAATTTGGAGGAGTTTCCAGAATTAATTGCCAGGACTCCGGCAAAAGCAGAGATTAGATTAATTCATAATGGCAAGTTGAAAATCAGAACTAAAGGAAAGGAATTAACTTGCCAACCAAAAGAAAAAGGTATTTACAGAGTAGAAGCCTTTAAAGGGGATAAGGGCTGGATTTTCTCGAATCATATAAGGATTGTTTGAATCATTTTTGCAGTATTTAAAGCAAAGATTGAATAGTGACTGAAGGAAAGAGTCATACTTGAAGCTCTGTATCAAACGACTGAAAATTTGATATCAAGACGCTGGCGCGCTTGGATAAGCTTGGTTGCATACCACTTCATGTTGCGAGTCGGGTCTATGAATCCTACGGGATTAAATAAAGCTTCAAATTCATCTATGCAGTCGTGAGGACATAATCCGACAAATACGTCCTCTGCAGTGAATACAAATGGCGCCTTTACAAAAGGGTAACGCCATTCGCGTTCCCATCTGAAATCGACTCTGCCCTGTGGTCGCACACTAGCACCCGGTGCTTTAATCTTTTTACCAAAAACTGCTATAAGTGGGAGGAGCTGTTCAGCCTCATTTAAGTGATTTCCTTTCAAGCTACAAAGGGCATAAAAGACTTGGTCTTTATCCTCAGTCTCGTTGTTTAAGTAAAGTACGGGTGCTACACCTCGGCTTGCAAGACGCTCCTTCAGAAAAACGAGCCCATATGGTTCTAAGGTGATATTACGATATGCAATTTCTAAGAGGCAATGCACTTCACTGAGAGGTGTTTCAGTGAAACAGATGGCGCTAAAGAGACGGTGCTTTTGCTCCTCAGACATGTCACCAGTGTACATCCCGAACCTTGCATCGCTGACGATTGTTTGGCCACAGATTAGGCTTTTTGTTTCAAGTATTGAGCTTAATGCCTCCTTTGCGGAGTTGCCATCTTGCATTGTACGTGTGAGATGTACCAGAAATGGTGAGATATCAGAACGGAAATGGAGTATGTGGTCAATATTTCGCATGTAGGAATTCTACTCCTTTCGGTCTCAGCCTAATATGTTTCTAAAGTAGTGTATGTGATATACTTTGCCTTTACGTGTCCAGAAAAAAGTTCTCATCCAAGGATTTCCTTGAATGGCTGTTTGTCAATTATGGCTGCCTGTATCTTGCTTTTTAACAAATATTTGAGGTCTCTCTCGTGTTCGAGGAGGTTGACTAACTCATTAAGCGTACAAAGAATGACGACAGTTTGCTGAAGGGCTTCTTTACAAATTTCTAACGCACCTTTACTGAACTCAGTATAGGAAATAAAAACACCTCGACTGGAGTTGCGATGGTAAATGCGGACCAGATGTCGCGAAACATCATCAACTCCCACTGCACTCTCAAGCCATTTCATCTCGACAAGATAAACTTCTCCATCCAACTCTACAACTCCGTCAATTTGCTCAATCACCCCTTTTCCTTTGTCTCCAGTTCTCCTAAATGATTCACGCACGAGAATTTCATTAATTTCGAAAAGGCGGTTGAGTATTTTCTCTAAGAGGTTTCCCCTTTCTTGACTATTGCAATCCTTAAAAAGTAAATAGAATTCTTTCTTTAATTCCTCAAGGGCTTGTTTCTTATACTTAACTTCCTGAACTTTTTTTTCATACTCCCTAATATGTTTCCCTTTCTCTTCCTCTCGTTCTTGTCTCATCCGAGTGAATGAATCCTTTACATTCACTACCTTCTGAATCCCGGCTACAAGTCCTCTTGCTTTTAGTTCATCGTTTGGCCAACAAGTTGAAAAATCTTCGAATTCAATAACACGTTTAAGCACCTCTCTGCGTTCTCTTAGACTGCTCTCACCTTTCTCGTTCAATCGTTTTAGAATCGTCTGCGAAATGTCATATTTTTTTATAGCTTGTGGCTCTTTTTCAACCTGTGCAGTAAGGTCTCTCAGCAAATCAACTTTCACACCGGCACCTCGAAAGAAAAGGACGACATCTCTTTTGGAGCGGCATAATAAAGGGATGACATCTTTTAATAGTTGGAAAAGGTCAGGCGGATATTGATATATAATCTGGGTGGTAAAATAATCTTCAGTATCGTTCATATGTGAATAAATTAATGTATCCTAAGGTAATGTCAATAACTAATTTAAATAACCCATGGTAAAACCTAAGTATAGAAACCTTTCACCAATCCACTTCTTTTATCCGTAGATATTTTATAAGTCATCTGGGTTCGATGAATCGAACCCCTACGCAGGTTCTGTAATGGCTTGATTTATCAAGCCCTTGTTTGTATTTGACAATTTCTCGATTTATATTAAATTGAACCTGATGAGTGAATTTGCCGATAAATTAAGAAAGGCGGGATTATCGTGCTGGTAGAACAGACATTCCTGTCTGTTCATTTAGTCAGACAAGAATGTCTGACCTACCGAGCAGTTAAAGTAGGGACAGCCCTTGTGGCTGTCCTCATTGGGGTTAGGACAGGGACAAGCCCTGTCCCTACAAAAGGCAATCTATTGAAATGCAAAGAGTTACTTCGGAGGCATAATGAAAAGGTTTAAGTGGGGTATTCTGGTTTTCCTGGGGCTTGGAATGATTTTTATTTGTTACCCTGGGGTTGTGAAATCTGCTTATGCAGTTGATAAGGGGACTGTAGAGCTGATTGAGGATGCCTACAAGAATGGAGAGATCGATTACGAGACCAGTCTGATCTATAAAGTCCAGACTATTCGCCAACCCGAGAAAATACCTGCAAAATACAAGGCAAAAGTAGAGAGGATTTTTAAAAGTGCCACGCCTATTCTATTAGAAGTCAGGAAAAGTTGGCCCGGTCTCTCTTCCCAGACTCAGGCAACCTTAAAAACTCTTTTAGCCCGACCGTCCAACGCTTATTCTTATAATAGCCTGGATGGGCATTTTAAAATCCATTATGATACCACTGGGATAAACAAAGTTCCTACAACTGACGCCAATAGTAACGGCGTTCCCGATTATGTAGAAAATTTAGCGCTTTATGCAGATAGTTCTTATCGAACCATGATTACCTACTTAGGTTATAGAATTCCGCCTTCAGATGGCTCTGCTGGAGGAGATAGTAAATATGACATCTATACTGAGGATATGGGATATTATGGATATACCCAGTGGGAATTTCCCGGTCCCCAGCCCTGGAACGATTACACCAGTTATGTATCAGTTCATAACAACTTCATCGGCTTTCCGCCGAATACTGATCCAGAAGGAAATCAAAAGGGAGCTATGAAGGTAACTGTAGCTCATGAATACTTCCATGCAGTCCAGTTTGCTTATGATGTATTTGAGTCTGGCTGGTATATGGAGATTTCCTCTACCTGGATGGAGACTATCGCTTATCATACGGTAAACGATAACTACAACTATTTGCCCTATTTCTTCAATTATCCAGATGTTTCCTTGCAGGCAACCACGATCCATGAATATGCCGCCTTTATCTGGGATATGTATCTTTCCACCAATTTCGGTAACGATATTATAAAAGATATCTGGGAGAGATGTATAACCGGCTCCGCGATCAATGAGATAGACAATGCTCTCAGTGCGCGGGGAAGCAGCCGCAACAAAGAATTCAAGGAATTCACTGTTTGGAACTATATCACCGGCGCAAGAAACGATGGACTGCACTTCCCGGATGCAAGTAATTATCCTCTAATAAAGCTGATGAGGACCCATTCTACCTACCCTGTAACCAATAACACCTCCAGCATGACTCCGGACAATTTGTCAGCCAACTATATCCAGTTCAACCCGACTTCTAATCCTGCTAATCTGAACATCAAATTCGACGGACAGACTGGTTATTTCTGGGGTTTAAAAGCTTTGGGAGTCAAGCTAAACGGGACTTACAGTTATTCCGAATTTGAGTTTCCGGTGGATGATACCGGATACGGTGAAGGTTCGATTCCTAATCTGGAAAACTATGATTATGTAATATTGATCCCCAGCGTCCTTTCTACCTCCGGCACTAATCTTAATTTCACTTATTCGGCTTGGCTCACCGCTGCTGACACCGTTCATAAAGTCGATGTCACCTCTAGCCCGAACAAGCAGGTGATCAATGCCAGCACTGACACCTCTTATTTTTATGTCCAGAATACCGGTATAGTAACTGATACTTTTTCCATCGCGATTTCTGACAAACGCGGGTGGCTTCAGAACCCTGGTTCGTTTGTGGATACTCTTGCTTCTGGAGAAATTGATACCTTCAGGACCATTTCAAAGATCCCTTACAATGCAGTTTTGAACACAGCAGACTCTTTGAAATTAGTCTCTTCTTCTCTTTCCAATCCACTGGTTAAAGATTCTTCCAGCGTCATTCTGACGGTAATAGCTGTGAGAGGAGATGCCAACAGTAATGGTTCCATTACTGTGGCAGATGCTGTTTTTCTGATAGCTTATCTACTTAAAGGTGGTCCTGCACCTCAGTACTATGGAACCGGGGATGCTAACTGCGATGGTCAGATAACTATCGGCGATGTAGTCTATCTGGTAAATTACCTGTTTAAATCTGGGCCTCCGCCCTGCTTTAGCGGGTAAGTCTATTAAGACTTATCTGCAATTCACGGCCAATCTGTCATTGCGAGGTATGCACCAAGGCGGTGCATACCGAGGAGTCCATCTGAACGAAGAAGCCCCGCCTTTGGCGGGACTTCACCCTACCGGTTCGCAATGACTGTCTAAGTATTCCTCTCCGAATTTTCTCACGTGTTTCTCCGGTCTCCAGGCAGGGGAGAGGATATTAGTCGTTTTAACTTTATCTAAAAGCCTGCCCCAGGTAAGAGTAAACTCCCCGTAGCGGTCATTTACCTCATCCATAGCCTCCAAGAGCATCTGCTCTCTCCATTCTTTTCTGAATAAAGAGAGCTGGCCTACTCCCTTTATCAGATTGGAAACGCTTACCCCAACCAGCCTGACTCCTAAGGTCTCGATGTTTATCTGCTCTAACAGGGAAAGGGCGGTCTGGTATATTTCCCTGGCATCGTCTATGAATTCCTTTATGGTTTTTTGCTGGGAGAAATGGGAGAAATCCGGAAAACGAATCACCAGAGAAACGGTCTTCCCTTTGTAATGTTTCCTTCTCAACCTTCTGGCTACCTGCTCAGATAAGCTCAGAAGATAGTTTTTCGCCACCTCCCGGTTGCGAGTATCCTTAGGCAGAGTTATAGAATGCCCCACAGATTTGACTTTTTCCCCATCTCCTTTGTATTCAGATTCGGACTCGGTTAAAAGAACCGGACCTTCATCTAACCCCAGAGCCATACGGTGTAAATATATGCCTATCTTCCCGAATCTTTCCTCTAAGAGTTGTACCGGATAACGGAATAATTCTCCGCAGGTGCGGATTCCTAATTTGTTAAGGTAAAATGTGAGTTTTGGACCTATTCCGCATATCTCCGAGATGGGCAGGTCTTCTAAAAACTCAGCTACTTTTTCATCTTTTAACCAGAATAAGCCATCCGGTTTTCTCATGTCCGAGGCTAATTTGGCTAAGAGCTTGGTAGAGGCGATCCCGACTGAACAGGTTAAGCCTGTTTCGTCTCTTATTTTTTTCTTTAGTTTTTCAGCTAACTGAAGCGGGCTTCCGAACAATCTTTCAGTTCCAGTTATGTCTAAAAAAGACTCATCTATGGAAAAGACTTCAACTGCGGGGGTAAATCCTTTATAGATACTCAAGAGATTTAAGGAGACCTCCACGTATTTGTCCGGATCGCAGGGGAGTAAAATCCCCTGGGGACAAGCTTTTTTTGCCTCCCACAGGGTCATCCCGGTCTTTACCCCCCAGGCTCTGGCCTCATAAGAGGAAGTGGTAACCACGCTTCTACCATTGGGGTCACCGCAGACCATAATCGGCTTACCTCTCAAATGGGGATTAGCCTTCTGCTCCACCGAGGCAAAATAGGCGTCCATATCCACGTGCAAAATGGTTCTTTTCTTCTTTGGTTCCATAATCTTTTTGCTCCTACTCCGGAATGGAGGAAATGTAGCGTCAGGGTTTATCCCTGACGTCTTTTCGTCCTGTCAGGAGACAGGACGCTACATTCCTGCCGGGATATAAGATACTGCACAAATGTGCAGTTGTCAAGAGGAAAATAATAAATAAATGACAAATGACGAATATCGAATGACGGGTAAATTCGTAACCCTGCTTTGTCCATAGGGTTTCCTGTAGAGACAGAACATTGTTCTGTCTTGAATAACAAAATCTTAAAAACTAATTGACAAACGCTAAAAATTAATTATTCTAAAGTTGAGGGAATTATTAAAATATTAAGCTTTTCAGCTACAGGAGGAGTTATGAAAAAGACAGTTATGTTTTTGGCTCTAATTCTCTTTTTGTTTTCGCCTGCTTTTGCCAGAATTTACCAGGTTCCATCCGCCTTCATAGCTACCATCCAGGGAGGAATAAACGTCGCCAAGGATGGGGATACAGTTTTGGTTATGCCAGGGACTTATTACGAGAACATAAATTTCAAAGGCAAAAACATCTTAGTCACGAGTAACTTTATTTTCGACCATAATGACAGCACAATTCTGAAAACTGTTATCGATGGGGGCAACAAAGCATCAGTAGTCACTTTTAATTCTGGAGAAGATTCTACTGCCTGCATTCAGGGTTTTACTATAACGCATGGGTGTTACTGGAGTGGTGCAGGAATTTCTTGCCGGGGATCTTCTCCAAGGATAGCTTTTAACATTATTAGAGAAAACGTTGCAAATCCAATGTGCATTGAACCAGAATGGTCAATTCCATGGAGTGGTGGTGAAGGTGGTGGGATTCTTTGCGAGAATGGTAAAGCAATCATTGAGCATAACAGGATCATCAAGAATCAATCCAATCTAGGTGAGGAGAGCGGCGGGATAGGAGGAGGAATCTGTTTTTTTGGTCAAGTTGGACCTACCATACGGTATAATCTGATAGCCTTCAATAAAGTGGAAAAAGGGATCAATGCATTACCTTTAGGAGGGGGTGGAGGTATTTGGGGTGGGGACTCTTGTGTCATAAATATTTACAACAATACTATTGTCAATAATTATGCTGATGAAGGAGGAGGGGGAATATCTTATGTAGGCCTTCTGCCAGGGTCGAAAATCTTTAACAACATAATCGCTTTTAATACTGAGGGCGTAAGAACTTTTTATCTGCAAAATTATACCTTTAGACCCGTTCTTGAATATAATGATTTTTGGAACAACGGCTCAGGGCATTTTGTTGCTTTTTCTAAAGAGGTCGGCGACACCACCTGGGGATTCAACAGGAATGGTGTGCCTTGCGATAGTTTTCATAATATCATCCGTGATCCACTTTTCGTCGATACATCGGATTTTGATTTCCATCTCATGGCAAACTCTCCTTGTATAGATGCTGGTGACCCTAATTCCCCTCTGGACCCTGACACCACTATTGCGGATATTGGTGCGTTTTATTATCCGCATACCCCGACCATCGTAAAAGATGACGATCAAAATTTGCCGGGAAACTTTGAATTATCACAGAATTACCCCAATCCCTTTAACCCCACAACCACCATACCCTTCCGAGTTTGGAGTTTGGCGGTTGGCGTTGAGAGGCCCTGCCACACAGCCCTGAAGGTCTACAATATACTTGGGCAGTTAGTGAGGACTTTGGTGGATGAAGAAAAGACACCAGGAAATTACGATATCACCTGGGACGGAATGGATAATTCAGGGAAACAAGTCGCAAGCGGCACTTATTTTTACCAGCTTAAGACTAAGGGCGTTACAGTTACGAAAAAAATGGTCTTGTTGAGATAATCGTTTATGGGGGTGAATTTCTATTTATTCGTATCGTTTCGAAATTGATGTAATTTCGCACTCTGGTCTTTTTATTTCTATCAAAAAGTGAAATTAAAGTTGACTTTTATTATCCTATTTATTTAATATAATTTTGAGTCAGGTAAACACACAACTCATCATATGGAGGTGAAGAGGTGAAACTCACTATCAGTGTAATCAAGGCAGATATCGGCAGTATAGGCGGGCACATCAAACCCAGCCAGAGGTTAAAAGATTCGGTTAGGGATTTCATCCAGGAAAATGGCTTGAAAAAGGGTCTGGTTATAGATAATTACATCAGCTCGACTGGAGATGATATAGCAATCCTGATGACACATACTAAGGGAAAATCAAACCACGAAATTCATAAATTAGCCTGGGATTCATTTGTAGCTGGAACCGCAGTGGCAAAAAAGCAAGGGTTATACGGCGCAGGTCAGGACCTCCTTAAAGATGCTTTTTCCGGTAACGTCAGGGGGATGGGACCAGCAGTGGCTGAGTTAGAGATAGATGAAAGACCGAATGAATCCTTCCTTTTCTTTGCCGCAGATAAAACTGATCCGGGTGCTTATAATCTGCCGCTTTATTTGAGCTTTGCTGACCCGATGCAT
>JALHSU010000026.1 GCA_022865345.1 Candidatus Zixiibacteriota bacterium | reverse complement strand
CTCTGGATCATCCAGAGCATATAGACTGCGGCTAAGATAATTCCAATAGCTCCCAGAACAGCATAAACTGTTTTAGATTTAAAAACACCTAAGAGGATTAGAAATTCCCCCACAAAACCATTTGTCCCTGGCAACCCGATAGAGGATAAAGTTACAATAACAAAGAATGCCGCAAAAACCGGAACCACTTTAGCGATTCCTCCATATTCCTCGATCAGGCGGGTGTGTCTTCTCTCGTAGATCATTCCAACGATTAAGAATAGAGCACCTGTGGAGATACCGTGATTTATCATCTGCAAAATCCCACCTGAGATCCCCTGCATATTCAGGGCAAAAAGACCTAACATCACAAAACCCAAATGGCTCACGCTGGAAAAAGCCACCAGGCTTTTTATATCTTTCTGCATGGTGGAGACTAAAGCCCCGTAGATTATCCCGATAATCGCTAAGATGGAGAAAAGCGGAACAAAGCTCATAAAAGCGTTCGGGAACAAGGGCAGACAGAATCTTAAGAAACCGTAAGTCCCCATTTTCAGCAAAACCCCGGCTAAAAGTACGCTTCCTGCAGTTGGTGCCTCCACGTGAGCGTCCGGAAGCCAGGTATGAAAAGGAAACATCGGAACCTTGATGGCGAAAGCTAAGGCAAAGGCCAAAAATAACCAGAACTGTGCCCCAAAGGGAATCGGAAGTTGGAGAATTTTCAGAAGATCGAAACTGTATTCACCAGTGTAACTATAGTTCATAAAATAGAGGACTAAAATAGCCACTAACATAAAAATGCTTCCCAGCATAGTGAAAAGGATAAATTTGATGGTAGCATAAATCTTACGAGGACCTCCCCAGATTCCTATCAGAAAATACATCGGAATTAACATCCCCTCCCAGAAAACGTAGAACAGGAACAGGTCCAAGCTGACAAAAACGCCGATCATCCCGGCTTCTAAGAAAAGCATAGTGACCATGTACCCTTTTACCTTCTCCTGAATTGCACTCCAGGATGAAAGTATCGCCAGGGCTGAAAGAAAAGTGGTCAATAGCACCAGAAACAAACTAATCCCGTCTATACCCAGATGGTAGTTTATTCCCAGGCTTTGAATCCAGGTCCGGTTGATCTCAAACTGAAACCCATTTTCAGGGATGAAATTAAAGTAAAGGTAAAGGGACAGGATAAAATTTATTAAAGCTATCACAAAGGCAAATGATTTTATCAGACCGTGCTTTTCCCTGTTTACCAAAAGGAGCAAAAGCGCACCGATAATCGGTATGAAGATCAAAAGGGATAAGATATATTCTGCCATATCCATTTTAATTTTAATGTAGCGGAGGTCTTAAGACCTCCATTTCTTTCCGTAGCGCCCGTAGGGCAATGCGACCCTGAAAGGGTCGCGCTACGTAATTCGAAAAACCTTTTATGGAAGGCTAAAGCTTTCCGCTACTTTTATAATCACCTCAATATACCTCGTTCATAGCCACTTTAGTGGCGTGACCTCACCCTAACCCTCTCCTTGCAAAGGAGAGGGGAAAACCTGACTAAAGTCAGTTAGAACGCATAAGGGTCGCGCTACGAAAGTAATCACCTCAATATGAAATAAGCCAGAATCAGGAGCACTCCGAAAACCATACCTAAGGCATAGTTACGCACGTACCCGGTCTGGACTTTTCTGCCTATACCTGCAAACCAGTTAACTGTATTGGCTAACCCGTTGGCAAATCCATCGATTACTTTCACGTCAAAGAACTGCCAGAGGAAAGTGGCAAACTTAAGCAACGGGTTGACAACGACCTTGAAATAAAGCTCATCCACATAATATTTATTCAAAAGAAGTTTATAAGGAAAACTGAATCTCTGTGCCAGGCTTTTTGGAAGGTCCGGACTCTTGACATAAAATCTGTAAGCAAAGAAGATACCCAGCAAAGCCACGACAACAGATAGCGCCATCAGAAGATATTCAGTAGAAGCTGGATGTAAAATCATCTCTCCTTTTTCACCAAAGACCGGGCTTAAGAAACTCTCAAAGTTGTTTCCGCCTCCTAATGATTTGGGAATCCCTATGTATCCACCGATAACTGAAAGGACTGCCAGGACGGCAAGAGGAACAGTCATAATCTTTGGGGACTCGTGGATATGAGATTTTATCGATTCATCCACTCTTGACTTCCCAAAGAAGGTTAAGAAGAAAAGCCTGAACATATAGAAAGCAGTCATCCCTGCAGTGACCAGACCGATAATCCACAAAATTAAATTACCCTGAGAAAACGCTTTCCATAAAATCTCATCCTTGCTGAAAAAACCGGAGAATAAAGGTATCCCGGAAATCGCTAAAACTGCGGCAAACATCGTCCAGAAAGTAACCGGAAGCTTATTCTTGAGTTCTCCCATCTTCTGCATATTCAGCTCACCTGATAGAGCATGCATCACACTTCCCGCTCCTAAAAAGAGCAAAGCCTTGAAAAAAGCATGAGTCATCAGATGGAAAATCCCGGAGGCAAAAGCGCCCACTCCGCATCCCAGGAACATATAACCAAGCTGGCTGATAGTTGAATAAGCCAGAACCCTTTTTATGTCGTTCTGCACCATTCCGATTGAAGCGGTGTAAAGTGCGGTAACAGCCCCAATGACTGCAACCAGACCCATAGTGAATGGAGCAAGCTGAAAAAGAACGTGACATCTGGCTACCATATAGACACCAGCAGTCACCATAGTGGCTGCATGGATCAAAGCAGAAACCGGAGTTGGTCCTTCCATCGCATCCGGCAGCCACACATAGAGCGGAATCTGGGCAGACTTCCCCACTGCTCCCATAAATAAAAGCAGGGTGATTGCAGTTGCCAGCCCGCCGCCAACTGTGAGAAGAGAAGGAGCTTGAGAGAATACCTCTGAATAGTTGAGCGTACCAAAGGTCCAGAAGATAAGCATAATACCCAGGGCAAATCCAAAATCCCCTATCCGGTTGACGATGAAAGCTTTTTTAGCCGCATCTGAGGCAGACTTCTTTTCATACCAGAAGCCTATCAGAAGGTAAGAGCATAAACCCACACCCTCCCAGCCTAAATAAAGTAAAAGGAAGTTGTTGGACAGAACCAGGGTCAGCATAAAGAAGACGAAAAGGTTCATAAAGGAGAAAAATCTGGCAAAACCTTTATCTCCCGACATATAGCCAACTGAATAGACGTGAATGAAAAAACCGACTCCGGAAACCACCAAAATCATCACACAGGATAAGGGGTCTAAAAGGAAAGAAACATTGATCTTAAAAAGTCCGGAATAAATCCAGGGGAAGACAACTCTCTCGATAATCCTATGCTCTGCAGGGAGAAACAGAAGCTCAAAGAGAATTTTAACGGAGATAAGGAACGAAACCCCAATCGTGCCACACCCGATCAAGGAAACTAGGGTCTTCCCTAATTTTCTCCCCAAAATCCCATTGATGACAAACCCGATCAAGGGAAGCAACGGTATTAACCAGATATATTCTATCATATTTTACTCTGTTTTTCGTAGCGCGACCCTTTTAGGGTCGCATTGCGAGGCTGAAAGCCTCGCGCTACGTTTCTCCAGATGGGCGAGGGAACCTCGCCCCTACATTTTCTCCTTGTATTCCGAAGCAAGCTGAAGCCTTGCCCTACGTTCTCTTCATTTGTCATTCTGAGGGAGTCAATTTTGACGGACGAAGAATCTCAGATTCTTCGTCCGCCCTTGGCGGACTCAGAATGACAATTAATCTCCGTCAGGCTCACGTCATTTTTTTCCCTTGAACCCTTGAACCTTTTTTACCATTTCATCAAATTCCCATCATCCACGTTAGCGCTTTTTTTATTTCTGTAGAAAAGGATTATAATCGCCAGACCCACTCCCGCTTCTGCCGCCGCTACAGTCATAACCAGGAACACTATTACCTGCCCGGATAAAGACCCCATCTCCCTGGCAAAGGCAATAAAAGCTAAATTCGCCGCATTCAGCATAATCTCTATTGACATAAAAACCACCAGAACGTTTCTCCGGATCAAAAACCCTAAAACCCCGATAGAGAAGAGTATCCCGCTCAAGAGCAGATAATAAGTTACCGGCACCATCTATTCTTCCCTCCGGGCTAAAAAAAGTGCCCCAATCATCGCAATCAAAAGGAGTATCGAGGTGATCTCAAAGGGGAAAAGATAAGTAGAGAAAAGGAGCCTGCCCAGCGCGCTGGCTGTCCCGAAATCCTCTGCCACTTGCAAAGACTCTCCAGTCTTGCCGAAAAGTGCATACCTGACCACAAAGAAAAGCTCCACTACCAGAAGGAGAGAGAAAACCAGCCCGAAGAATCTCTGCAGTTTCCTTTTTTCCGGACCGAACTCGTCCTTTCTTAAGTTCAAAAGCATAATCACGAAAATGAAAAGGATCATTATGGCGCCTGCATACACGATGATCTGGATAAAAGCCAGGAAGTAAGCCTTTTGCAAAATGAATAGGATGGCGATACTACCCAGAGTCACGATCAAAGACAGGGCGCTGTAGACCGGATTCCTCTGCAGGATAACCATCAAAGCTGAGGCAATTGCCACAAGTGCCAGGATTATGAAAAGAGCAAGTTCCATATCTTAATCTATCTCCCCTCCGAGAGCTTTTTTTCTGTCTTTGACGCTTTTTGGAAAAAGTGCCAGAAGCATTTCCTTGGTGTAGATATAATCGTTCCGGTTATCATAGGTGAACTCATATTCTCTGCCTAAGAAGATGGCATTTTCCGGGCAAGCCTCCTCGCACCATCCGCAGAAGATACATCTCAGCTCGTTGATCTCATAAACCTTGGGATACCTCTCCCCACCCTCGATCTCTTCTCCTTCCATATAAATGCATTCGACCGGGCAGGCAGCTGCGCATAATCCGCAGCAGACGCATCTTTCTTTTCCGTCATCATACCGTGCCAAATAATGCAGTCCCCGATAGCGGGGAAGCATCTCCCTTTTTTTCTTTGGGTATCTGTCAGTTACCGGCTTTTTGAAAATATGCTTGAAGGTTACGCTTAAACCTTTGATCAATGCCAGTATATATTTTACAAAATTGAACATATTAATATACCAGTACTATTCCAGTGATAAAAATGTTAAGTATAGCTAATGGAAACAAGACTTTCCACCCGAAATTCATCAGTTGATCGTACCTGAACCGGGGCAGGGTCGCCCTGATCCAGATGTAAAGGAAAAGTAATGCGAAAACCTTTATGAAAAACCAGACAAATGACGGCAGCAGAGGTCCCTGCCATCCGCCTAAGAACAGGGTTGTGGTGAGCGCGGAGATGTTGATCATATTCCCATATTCGCCCAGGAAGAATAAGGCGAATTTCATACTCGAATACTCGGTATAATAGCCAGCCACTAACTCGTTTTCTGCTTCCGGCAAATCAAACGGTGCCCGGTTATTATCCGCTATGCCGCAGATTAAGAAAAGTATGAAACCCAAAGGCTGGCGGAAGATATACCAGTGAAAGAAACTATCCTGGGATTTCACAATTTCGACCAGGTCAAGACTTCCTGAGATCATCAAAAGCCCGATTAGGGAAAGACCCAGAGAGACCTCATAGCTAATCGCCTGGGCAGTTGATCTGACCCCTCCGATAAGCGAATATTTGTTGTTGTAGGACCAGCCGGCTAAAACTATACCGTAGACTGCCACTGAGAAGACTGCCAAGATATACAGTACACCAACATTTAAGTCAGACACGACCAACTGTATCTGTTTCCCGAATAAAGTTATCTCGTTACCTATTGGAATGACCCCGAAGAGTATAAAGGCAGGCACAAAAGTCAAAAGCGGAGCAATTGTGTAGACCAGCTTGGAAGCAGACGACGGAGTAATATCTTCTTTAAAGAAAAGTTTGAGACCATCTGCAATCGGCTGGAGAAGCCCGAAAGGTCCCACATAAGCCGGTCCAAGCCTGACCTGAAAGTCGCCCAACAGCTTCCTTTCCAGCCAGGTAAGATAAGCCATCCCCCCCAGCCAGATCGCCAGGAAAACAGCTATCTTGATTGACGTTATTATCAGAAATTCAAGCATAATTGCCTATCCTGCCTTATCGCTATGGCGCGATTTCAGAACAGATTTGAACATGCATATGGGCGTACAACTGGACGCCCTGTAGATCCGCGTAGGGACGCCCTAGGGGACGGGTGGAGACAAGCTCCACCCCTACGTGACCTTATCTCTATTATGAACGTAGACTCGACCATATATTCTCTATCCTACCCTGTTCAACTTCACCCTGTCAACTAACTTGTCTTTGTCCAAAAGAGCATTCACTTTGATCTCCATAAAATTGTGTGGAATGAAAACCGTTCCCGGGTTTATGCATTCATCCGTTTTTACCTTTATTTTTATTTTCCCCTTGGGCGATTCTACAAAGACTTCCTCTCCGGTTTTCAAGTTGAGCTTCTCAGCATCCAGAGGATTTATCTGGCAGAAGCCTTCTGGAACAATCGAACAAAGGTTGGATGACTTGTTGGTTAGCTTTCCGGAATGATGAGCCAGACTTCCGGTAAGCAGAATGAAGGGATATTCATCGTCCACAGGCACCTCTTCAAAATCGACTGGCAGAAGTTGAGAGGTTTTGTTTAAGAAATTATCCGGCAATAGCTCGGTTGTTCCCGGATCATTCAGATTCAGGCAGGGCCATTGAATGCCGCAGTCGTCCAGACGGTCAGCTTTTATTCCCCCGTAGATCGGTGAGACCTGGGCGATCTCCTCAGTTATCTGGAAAGCCGATGGGTAATGCTGTTTATGCCCCATAAGGGTGGAAAGCTCGCAGATTATCTCCCAGTCAGATTTTGCTTCCCCGGGTGGAACTAAAGCCCGGCAGAGTTTCTGCACTCTTCTTTCCACATTGGTGAAAGTCCCTTCTTTTTCAGCAAAAGCTGCGGCCGGCAGAACCACGTCCGCCAACTTTGCACTCTCGGTCAGGAAGATATCCTGAACCACCAGAAAATCTAATTTCTTCAGAGTATCTTCGATATACCCGCGATCCGGAAAACTCTCAACCGGGTCCTGTCCCATTATATATAGCCCTTTTATCTTTTCAGCATTTATACCTAATAAAATTTCATTATAATTCAAACCTCTCTCTTTGGGTATGGGCGAATTCCAGATTTTCTCCAGCCTTTCTCTTCCCACTTCATCTTCAACCGGAACAAATCCAGGCAGCCTGTCAGGTAAAAGACCCATATCCAGAACTCCCTGAGAGTTATTGTTTTCCCACAGCAGATTAAACCCTGAATATTTCTCTCCCCATTTTCCAGTAGTTAGCAGAAGATTATTGAATCCCTTTAAAATCGCTTCTGCCTGCAGACTGTCGCTAATCCACCTGCCACAGAAAATCATCAAGCTTTCGCTTGCGGCTATTTTTCTTGCAAAATCTTTAATCTTTTCTTCCCTTACTCCGGTCAATTCTGACACCTTAGAAAGTGGATAGTTCTCCAGACTCTGTTTCAGCCCTTCTATTTCTTTTTCGCTTACCTTAGAGGATATTAATTTTTCATCGAAGATGGTTTTTAGTAACCCATTGATCAAGAAGCCCTCGGTCCCATAGTTATAAATCATCTCTTTTTCAGCCATGGAGCTGAATTTTATCTTCTTTGGATTAGCTATCAGTAGACTGGCGCCATTTTCTTCTCTGAGGATTGACTTCCTTACCCTCAAGCTGATTATAGGATGTTCCGAATTTAAGTCCGAGCCGAAAATTAAGATAGTTTTTGCTTTTTCTATCCCTTCTATCGAATTGGTCATTGTGTAAACCTGCGAATATTCAAAAAGAGCAGGGCTAGACAGCACCTTCTTGGTTTTTGCTCTGAAGTCTAAGTTGTTTGATCCTAAAATCGTTCTGAAGAATTTCTGAAAGATGTAATTATCCTCATTAGTTGCTCTTTCCGAGCCAAAACCGGCTAAAGCTTTGGGACCATATTTCTCTTTTATCTCTATCAGTTTGGAGATCAGAAGACCGTAAGCCTCTTCCCAGTTCGACTCGGCCAATTTTCCATTTTTTTTGACCCAGGGAAATTTTATCCTTTCCGGATTGCCGACTACATCATAGCCCCATCTCCCCTTATCGCAGATGAAACCCTCATCCACTTTATCGTTTCTTCTGGAGGTTCCCCGGTAGAGCTTGTTCAATCTTGCCCATAAAGTGAGATTACATCCATCCCCGCAGAAAGGACACACGCTTTTTACCTGACTGGCAGTCCAGGGCCTGATCAGATACCGCCAGGACTTGGCAGTCAAAGCCCCAACCGGACAAATCTCCACAGTGTTGCCGGAATAAACATTGGCAATAGGTATAGCAGGCAGGACGTTTATCTCGCTTCTCCACCCTCTTATAAAAGCACCCATATCGTATTCGCCTGCAATTTCCTTTAAGAAGCGGATGCATTTCAAACAATATATGCAGCGGTTCTGATTTCGGATTACCTGTGGCCCAATCTTCAGGTCATCAAAAGTGGAGGTCTGGTCTATGATATATCTTCTTTTTTCTTCAACGAACCTGTTCCGGTCAGTCCCATATTTGAAGGTGATCTCCTGCAGGTCACATTCTCCTCCTTTATCACAGGTGGGGCAGTCCAGCGGATGGTTGATCAGCAGAAACTCTATTATTCCTTTGCGGGCTTTGATCACTTTGGGCGTATTGGTCCACACCACCATACCCTGAGTAACTGGAGTGTTACAGGCAATCATCAGCTTGTGCACTTTCTCCACCTCTACCAAGCAGACCCTGCAGCCACCTAAGATTTTCAACTTCTCATGCCAACAGAAAGTAGGAATATCGACCCCTACCTTCTTTGCCGCCTGCAGGATGGTCTTCCCCTCTTCTACCTCAACCGGCTTATTATCTATGGTTAGACTTATCATCTCTTATTTCTCAGATGTCATTCTGAGGGAGTCCCTTTGGACGGCCGAAGAATCTCCTCCAAGGTCAAATTCGGCAGATTCTTCGTCCCGCCATCAACGGGACTCAGAATGACAAATGATGGTTGTTCTTATTTTTTCGTCTCCCGTCTTACGTCTTCTTTTTTTCCTTCCCTTGAACCATTGAACCTTTGAACTTTTAAACCTTTTTTTCAAAAGGACACCGCTTATTCTTTATATGGTCCTCATACTCTTGTCTGAAATGCTCTATGGTGCTTGTCACCGGCATAGTCGCAGACTCGCCCAAGGGGCAGATCGTTTTCCCGTAAATGTTATCGCTTAAATCCAAGAGCAGGTCAAGGTCTTCCATCCTTCCTTTACCATCCTCGATTCTCTGCATTATCTTTGAAAGCCAGTAGGTTCCCTCCCGGCACGGAGTGCACTCTCCACAGGATTCAAATTCGTAGAATTTCACCAGTCTTAAGGTAGCTTTCACCATACAGGTATCCTCGTCCATTATTATCACCCCACCACTTCCCAAGGCAGAACCTGCTTCAGCCACAGACTCAAAATCTAATTTCACATCGACTTTGCTTGCTGGCATTACCCAACTGGAAACCCCACCTGGTATAATGGCTTTTAGCTTCTTTCCGTTTCTTATTCCTTCACCATAGTCGTAAATCAGCTCTTTTAAAGGTATTCCCATAGGAAGCTCGTAATTCCCCGGCTTATTGACCCGACCTGATAAACAGAATATCTTGGTCCCTGTGCTCTTGAGCGTACCGATTTTGGCAAACCATTCCGCACCGTTAAGTATGATGTGAGGCACGTTGGAAAGAGTCTCCACGTTATTCACTGCAGTGGGACAGTTGTAACATCCTGCCACTGCCGGATAAGGAGGCCTGAGCCTGACCAGAGGTCTTATACCTTCTATGGATGAGAGAAGCGAGGTCTCCTCTCCGCAGATATAAGCACCTGCACCTCGATACAAAATCAAGTCCAGATCATAACCTGAGCCTAAGATATTTTTGCCCAGATAACCTTTATCGTATGCTTCCTTTATAGCCTGCTCCAGCCTTTTTGCCCCGAAGCCAAACTCAGCCCGGATATAGATAAAGGAGATATACGCACCTATTGCATAACTTCCTATGATAATCCCCTCGATCAACTGGTGAGGGTCTTTCTCTATTAATTCCCGGTCTTTAAAAGTACCTGGCTCGCTTTCATCCGCATTGCAGATTAGAAACCGTGGCTTGGGCGAATCAACCGGCACAAATCCCCATTTGGCACCAGTTGAAAACCCTGCTCCACCTCTTCCTCTTAATCCGGATTTTTTGACAACCTCGATCACCTGAGCCGGAGAAAGCTCTCTCAGGGTTTTGGGCAGTGCCTGGTACCCTCCGTTTTTCAAATAGGTGTCGATCCTGTGCTGTTCTGGTTCGTCGATATGCTTGAAAACTATTTTCGTGGACATAAGTTATTTTCTGGAAAGCTCTTCTATGAGCTTGTCGATTTTCTCTCTGGTCAGGTTCTCGTGAAACTCCTCATTCACCATCATCATTGGTGCTGTTCCGCAGGAGCCTAAACACTCCTCCGTGCCCAGGGTGAAAAGCCCGTCTGGCGTGGTTTGGCCAACCCTGATTTTTAGCTTTTCCTCCAGATACTTGATTATGCTTTCTGCTCCCATCAGGGAACAGGAGAGGTTATCGCAGACCCTGATCCAGTATTTACCGATCCTTCTGGTGGGGAAGAAAACGTAAAATGACAGAACCTCATGTAACTCTAAAAGAGGAACCCCTAAAAGCTCAGACACCTTCTGTATCCCTTCCTGCGAGAGGTAACCTTCCTCCTGATACAGGATATGAAAAGCTGGAAGGACACAGGTTTTAACCTTCGGATATTTTCCTTTTAGATTTCTAATTTTTTCTTCTGTTTCCCTTGAGATCATTTTTTTGATCCAATTGTAGGGGCGAGGTCTCCTCGCCCATGGGCTGGGGAACCCAGCCCCTACATTAACTTTTCCTGGCTTATCTATTTTTTCAAGTTTGAATTAAAAATTTCATCTTCTAACATATTTTCCCCGACTCTTTGTTGATTTTCTCTATCCAGATGCCATTTTAAAGGGTTGGTTTGGATGTAATATCTGATCTTATTTAACTTATTTTCATTCCGAATCACATGTTCATAATAATTTCTCTGCCAGACCCTCATTCCAGGAGTTGAGCGACTCTCATTGATCAATTTAGTCGTTTGGTACTTAAAATAGGCGACTATCTGCCCCAATCTAGGCTTTTGTAGGGGCGATCCGCCAAAGGCGGACTCGCCCATGGGCGGGGAAACCCCACCCCTACATTCGTCATCTATGGCGATGATGCCGTGAATATGATTGGGCATAACAACAAACCAATCCATTTCCGTATTCAAAAAATGACTCGATAATTCATTCCAGGATTGTTCAACAATTTGTTCATACTTATTTAAAACCATTTCTTCCTCTACTACTTTTCCCAAAATTGATTTACCTTTTTGCGTGCAAATCGTCACAAAATATGCACCCGCCTGTGAATAATCGTAGTCCTTTAATCTGAAAGAACTGCGCCCATCTTTTTCTAAATACTGTTTCAATTTTCAGAGACCTTTGTTCAAACCTTTCCAGATTTTTCTTTTTTGCTACTTGCTACCTGCTCCAAGCTTTCTTCACCTGTCAATCTCTCCTAAAACAATATCTATGCTTCCTATAATCGCAACCACATCCGCTATCAGTCTGCCTGCGACTAATTTGTTGAAAGCGCTTAAATTCACAAACGAAGGCGGCCTGACCCTTACCCGGTAAGGTTTTTTTGAGCCGTCTGATACAATAAAATATCCTAACTCCCCTTTAGGCGATTCGATGGAATGGTAGATTTCCCCAGGCGGAACTGTAAACCCTTCCTGGGCAATCTTAAAATGATAGATCAATGCCTCCATCTCCTTCTTTACTATCTCTTTTGGAGGATAAACCACCCCCGGTATTCTGGCTGTATAATCTCCTTCAGGTATCCCTTCCAAAGCTTGTTTGACTATTCTTAACGATTGTCTCATCTCTTCAACCCTGACCAAATACCGGTCATACACGTCCCCGTTTTTCCCGGTAGGGATATCGAATTCAAACTTTTCGTATCCGGAATAGGGATTGGATTTTCTCAAGTCCCATTTCACTCCGCAAGCCCGGATAATTGGACCCGAAAGCCCACAGTTGATGGCTTCTTCCGAAGTTATAGTTCCTATCCCAACTGTCCTTTGCAGCCAGAGTTTATTTTTGGTCAAAAGGTTCTCATAATCCTGAATCTTGGAGGGGAAGACTTTTATGAACTCCCTGACCCTTTTTTCGAAATCACCTGAAGCTGGTAAATCTTTTGCCAGACCTCCGATCCGAATGAAAGAGGTCATCATCCTCTGTCCGGATATGGTTTCGAATATGTCCTGGAGCATCTCGCGCTCCCTGAAGGCGTAAAGGAGCATCGATATTGCGCCGATGTCTGCAGCATGAGAACCGACCCAGACCAGATGAGAGGAAATCCTCTGTAGTTCAGTCAAAAGAACTCTTATAAATTGAGCCTTGGGAGGTGCCTCAATATCCAAAAGCTTCTCCACAGCTAACACGTAACCTAAATTATTCGAAAGGTTAGCCACGTAGTCGGTCCGGTCCCAGAGGGTGATATTCTGGGAATAGGTTCGGAATTCGGCAGTTTTTTCTATTCCGGTATGAAGATAACCGATATCCGGCGTAGCCTTCACCACAGTCTCGCCATCCAGCTCTAAAACAAGCCTTAACACTCCATGGGTAGCTGGATGCTGGGGACCCATATTCAGAATCATGGTATCTGGTTTTTCCCTTTTTATCTGCATAATTCCGCTGTTCGGTTTTCGCTATTGGCTATTCGCGGTTTGAATCGGAGTGCAAAAGCTTGTCGAATTTGACCTTGAGGCTTTTGCTCACTCAGCCCGCCTCCGGCGGAATACACTCCCTCTCTTCTCACATTTGAACTTTGATTGTTATTTTTCGTCGGGCATAAAGCCCGACGCTACTTTTCTCTTCTGTCATTCTGAGGGAGTCCAAATGGACGACCGAAGAATCTACTGAATTCAGCCTCCAGAGAGATTCTTCGCCCGTAGGGCTCAGAATGACAATGCCAATTTATCCTCTCTCTTTTTCTCGTCTTCCGTCTTCCTTTTTATTTTATTATCCTCGGCGGCTTATCCTTATTATGGGTAAATGCCACCTCTTCAAACATCAGCGGATAATCTTTTCTTAGGGGATGCCCGACCCAGTCGTCCGGCATCAAAATCCTCTGCAGGTCTGGGTGGTTATCGAACTTCACCCCGAACATATCGTATACCTCCCTTTCATGCCAGTTGGCAGTGTGCCAGATAGGAGTAAGCGAAGGAACAGATTCCCCTTCTGCCACTCTGATTTTGAGCCTTACCCTCCATCTATAGGGAAGAGAGTAAAGATTGTATACGATATCGAATCTTTTATCCCTTTTGGGATAGTCTACACCGCAGAGGTCAGAAAGAAAGTTGTATTGTAATTCCGGGTCATCTTTCAAATACCTGCAGATCAAAAGCAGGTCCTCTTTTTTTATGGTCAGGGAAAGCTGACCCTTATATTCGACCACCTCTAAAATCGAGCTGGGGAAATTCTCCTTCAGTTTTCTTAAAGTGAGGCTCTCCATTTTACCTTTCTTCTGTAGTTGCTCGATTCATCGAGCATAGCCTTTCTGATTTGTAGTTGCACAATCCATCGAGCAAAAATTGCCCAATAAATTGGGCAACTACGTTCTTCTGTAATGCAACCCTTCTTTTCTGACCTTCTCATGCAACTTCATCAGTCCGTCGATGAGTTGTTCCGGACGCGGAGGGCATCCAGGCACATACATATCCACCGGCACGATTTTATCCACCCCTTTGATAACCGCATAGTTGTTGAATACTCCCCCGGTGGACGCACAAGCTCCCATAGCGATAACCCACTTGGGATCCGGCATCTGGTTATAAAGCTGTTTTAAAACCGGACCCATCTTCTGACAGACCCTGCCTGACACGATCATCAAATCAGCCTGTCGGGGAGAGGATCTGAAAATCTCCATCCCGAATCGAGCCAGATCGTACCGGGAAGCAGCAGTGCACATCATCTCGATTGCACAACAGGCCAGGCCAAATCCTAAGGGCCACATTGAGGATTTTCTGGACCAGCCCACTACCTTATCCAGCGTGGTCAAGATTATCCCGTGATGGATCTGCTCTTCCTTAATAGGATTTATGATTATCCCTTCTTCTCTATCTGAGGAGAAGACTTTAATTCCCGGGTTATAGATCCTATCGTTTACTCCCATTTCAGTCCCCCCTTCTTGACAATATATAGATACCCTATTAAAAGGATTGCCAGAAAAATTCCCATCTCGATTAACCCGAAAATCCTCAGCTCCCTGAATATGACAGCCCAGGGAAACAGGAAAGCTATTTCTATATCGAAGATTATGAAAAGTATCCCTACTAGATAGAATTTAATCGGAAACCTTCCCCTGGCATCCTCCTGCGGTATGTTGCCGCATTCGTAAGGTAGAAGCTTCTCCCGCAAAGGTGGTCTTCGGCCAATAAACTTCGATACGAGGATAATGGCTACGCCAAATCCTGTGACTATGACTATTACAAGCGCTAACGCGAGATAAGATTCAAGCATAACTAAAAAAGAAACTTTCTCTCACCCAATTTGTTTTTGGCTGGTCTTATTTCAGACCAGCCAAGATTGTGAAGAAAATAACAAGATAGGTAAAAGTTGTCAATACAAAATTTTGTTTTTGAATATGCCGAGCCATCATTGCGAGCGATTTTAAAGAACGAAGCCCATCTGGGCTTCGTCGGTCAAGTAACCTCCTCAGAATGATGATTGGTAGGTCAGACATTCTTGTCTGACACACTTGCCTTGTTCTGTTGGTCTCCAGACCAACAGAGCTTTTGAATGTTCCGTCAGGTCCTGGACCTGACGGAACGGGAAGTTTTGTAGGGTCGGGGTTACCCCGCCCATTCCAAAAGAGGTTTAGGGCGAGGAAACCTGCCCTACTATCCGGAGTGCCCGTAGGGCTTTTCCCCGCATTTTTAAGCATCAGCCTCAAGGTCAAATTCGACAAGCTGATGCACTCCTTTAACGACTATTGAAATCCCTTGACAAAAAATCTAATTGTGATAGCTTTCTCTGGAAGAGTTCGCGTAGCAGAGATTTTAGACCTCTGCTGAACTGAATGTCATACAATTTGCAGACCCAGAGCTTGCCCGTAGGGTTGCCTTCAACCTGGGTTGTTTTGAGAAAATAAACTTTGAAGACAGGAGAAAAAAATGGCTTTAAAAACTCCAGAACAATACAAGGAAAGTCTAATAAAAATGCGCCCCAATATCTATAAGTTCGGGGAGCTGATTAAGGATGTGACTACCCATAAAGCTACGAAAAATACGATTGAAGGACATGCCCAGATTTTCTCTGCCCAGAATAACCCGGAATATACTGAGCTTTTGACCACAACTTCACATCTGACCGGTGAAAAAATCTCCAGGTATTTATCGTTGATTCAATCCTCTGAGGACCTGATCGCCAACTCTAAGATGAAAAGACTTCTTTTTCAATTGACCGGCACCTGCACCGGAGGAAGATGCGTTGGCTGGAATTCGATCAATGCGATGTGGGCGACCACCTTTGATCTGGATAAAGAATACGGCACCGATTACCATCAAAGATTAAAAAACTGGCTTATCGCCGCTCAGAAAAACGACATCACCATATCCGGAGCTTTGACCGACCCTAAAGGCGACCGCACCAAATCCCCTACAGAGCAAAAAGACCCGGATATGAGTTTACATATAGTGGAAGTTAGAGAAGACGGAATCGTTGTCCGGGGAGCCAAGGTGATGATCTGCGGGGTCGCTGCCTCCAATGAGATATTCGTTCTTCCTGGCTCAGCTTACAAGGAGCAGGATAAAGATTATGCGGTCTCCTTCGTCATTCCCAGGGATATTGAGGGATTGACCATTGTGGAAACCAGAAGGCCCAGCGATACCAGAGAGGAAGAAGAAGGGTTTGACATCCCGGTCAAAAAAGGAGGAATAACCCAGGCCTATCTTTTCTTTGAAGATGTTTTTGTCCCAAAAGAAAGAGTCTTTATGTGTGGAGAATACAAATACGCTCTGAGTGCGGTGATGAATTTCATCCTGCCTTACCGGGCAGCCATTGGCGGATGCGTTGCCGGTCAGGGTGACGTGAAAATCGGAGCAGCCATCTTAGTTGCTAGGGCAAATGGTTTATCCTCTAAAGTTTTCAATGAGAAACTGACTAAGATGTACATCAATAATGAGACCACTTACGGAGTCGGAATCGCGGCTGCGGTTTTAGGAAAAAACCATCCTTCCGGGGTCTGGCAGCCAGATTCTCTTCTTTCCAACGTAAATAAGGTTCACGTTGCCACCTTGCCTTACGAGACCTCGGTCTTAGCTCAGGATATTGCCGGAGGGATAGGAGAAACCGGCTGCATGCCCTCGTCCAAGGATTTCTTCGACCCGAAATATGGTCATTTAGTCCAGAAGTATCTTAAAGCCTGCTCCTCAGCTGAATCCAGGGTAAAAGCAGCCAGGTTAGTCGAATGGGCAACCATTGGTGCTGGAGTTCCCGGATGTATGCACGGCGGCGGCTCACCGGATGGAGCAAAGTTAGTCATCCGGGCAAATGCAGATTTGGAGAAAAAAGTCCAGATCGCCAAAAGATTAGCCGGAATCGAAGAGGAAATCCCGGACCCGGAGAAGAAGAAATAAAAAGTGCAGTTGTAGTTGTAGGGGAGCCCCTTCCTTCGATTTCACTCAGGACGGTGAGTTTGTGCTTCGGCAAAGCTCAGCACAATGAGCTTGTCGAATTGTTGAACCGTGTGGGCTCCCGAAATTCGGGAGGGGACCCCTCACGGCGGGATTTCGCAAGCTCAACAAACCCCTCCCCTACGAAAAAAAGAAATTTGCTCTCTGTAGGTCTCCAGACCAACAGAGCCGAAAGAAAAAAGAAACAAAATCAGAATTTCAACGTCTATAAATATTAAGGTGCGGATGAAATTGGGAAGAACCTGAGATGGTTTGAACGTTATTAGCAAAGGAGGTGGCAAGTTGGAGTAAAATTTTAGTCCGTGAATGTATAGAAGCTGGAACGAGTTGGATTTCATCGGTAGATGCGAGATCTACCTTTGTCCACGTATCATAAACCATATAAGCAATTTGGAGGGAATAATCATGAGAAAGATAATACGGATTTACGTCCTTAGTTGCCTGACTTTGCTATTCTTAGCGGCTTCAATTGGTTTTGCCCAGCAGGTCAAACAAATCCCCCTTCGGGATTTTTTCAAGAACCCGGAGAAAGCTTACTTCCAGATATCACCGGATGGAAATTATATCTCTTTTACTCAGCCCTATGAAAACCGTATGAACATCTTTGTTCAGGCCCGTGGCTCCAACCAAGCAAAAAGGGTCACTGAAGTAACTGATCGGGACATCGCAGAATATTTCTGGAAAGGAAATGACCGGCTTATCTACTCGAAGGATTTTGGAGGAGACGAGAACTTCCATCTCTTCGCCGTAGACCGGGAAGGCGGAAATGTCAAAGACCTGACCCCCTTCGACAGCACCAGGGTTATGCTGATCGACGACCTGAAGGATGACCCCACCGATGTCATCATTGGCATGAACAAACGCAAACGGGAGATCTTCGACGCTTACAGGTTGAATACTGTCACCGGGAATCTCACGCTGATTGCTGAAAATCCAGGCAACATCACTGGCTGGGTCACAGATCATACTGGCGGGATTAGAGTTGCCACGACCACTGACGGCGTCAATACCAGTCTTCTCTATCGGGAAAACGAAAAAGATACATTTAAGGTGATCCTCACCACTAACTTTAAAGAAAGCTTCTCCCCACAATTTTTCACCTTTGACAACAAGAATTTGTATGCGGCTTCAAATCTGGGGAGGGATAAAGTCGCCATAGTAAAGTTCGACCTGGCAACTGCAAAAGAGCTGGAGCTGATCTATGAGAACCCTGAGGTGGACGTGGCTGGGATGGCCTATTCCAGGCTGCGAAAGGTGCCGACCGTGATTACTTATGTCACCTGGAAAACTCAAAGAAAATTCCTGGATAAAGAGACCGAGGATCTTTATAAGAAATTGGAAAAACAACTCCCTGGTTACGAGGTGTTTGTCACTTTTAACAATAAAAATGAAAACGTCTTCATCGTCAGGACAATGAGCGATCGTACCCTGGGTTCATATTATCTTTACGAGAAAAAATCTGGCAAATTGACCAAGCTGGCAGATAGAAATCCCTGGCTCAACGAAAATGATTTGGCTGAGATGAAGCCGATCACTTACCAGTCCAGAGATGGCCTGACGATTAATGGTTACCTGACACTCCCGAAAGGGAAAGCCCCGAAAAACCTTCCAGTAGTTATAAATCCCCATGGTGGTCCCTGGTACAGGGATGTCTGGGGCTTTAACCCGGAAATCCAGTTTCTGGCTAACAGAGGATATGCGGTACTGCAGATGAACTTCCGGGGCTCAACCGGATACGGGAAGAAATTCTGGGAAGCCTCCTTCAAGCAGTGGGGTCAAAAGATGCAGGATGACATAACGGATGGTGTCAAGTGGATTATCGAGCAGGGGATTGCAGACCCAAAGCGCATAGCCATTTACGGCGCCAGTTATGGAGGGTATGCCACCCTTGCCGGAGTCACCTTTACGCCGGATTTATATACCTGCGGAGTGGATTACGTGGGAGTTTCCAATATGTTCACCTTTATGAAATCGATTCCGCCTTACTGGAAACCTTTCCTCGATATGTTCCATGAGATGGTTGGCGATCCCTCAAAAGATAGCCTGCTGTTTGTATCTGTTTCACCCGTCTTTCATGTGGAACGAATCAAAGTACCTCTTCTGGTTGCCCAGGGCGCCAGAGATCCCCGCGTCAACATAAATGAATCAAATCAAATAGTAGACGCCCTGAAAAAAAGGGGGATCGAAGTCGAGTACATGGTGAAAGATAACGAAGGTCACGGCTTTGCCAACGAGGAGAACAGGTTCGACTTTTACGAGGCTATGGAGAAATTCCTGGCAAAACACTTGTAGAAGCAGGGATGAACGCTCTTTGCCGCTGAGCGAAAGAGAAATGTAGGGACAGAACAGTGTTCTGTCCGATTGGAGTCAGTAGTAGGGGCACGGCGCGCCGTGCCCCTACAAAACCGTAGAGACGTATTCAATGCGTCTCTACCACAACCACAAAATTCGATGAATTCTACTCTTAAGGAAATCCAAAATTTAAAACAACAATTTTCTTTGACCCAAAAAGAAGCTCAACAATATCATAAAATCATCCAGCGTAGATTAAGTAAAGAAATCTCAGAAGTCAAAAAGTTAAATCTCTTAAAAGGGAGATTAATCTTAGAATATGGAACCGGACAGGGAAGATTCACCCAGACCCTTGTGAAGGATCTTCTCAAATCAGATCAGATACTTTATACCATCGACTCTACCCCTCAGATGATAAAGAATATCGGTTCTAAAATCAAAAGAAGGAATTTTTATCCTCAAATAGCAGACCTTTGGAAAATCCCCTTTCCGGATAACCATTTTGATGCCCTTATCTCTCATTATACCCTGCATGGACTTCGTTCAAAGAGTAAGGATTTCTTAAAACCATTCAAGGAGATGGTCAGGGTATTAAAACCCGGAGCTCCTTTAATTGCCATGACCTTTTATTATGATATAGGGGAAAATTCATCTGCCTATGTCTATCACCGGTTAATCCAATTAAGTTACCGGGACAAGGGGATAAGTTTCCTCGGATTGAAAAACCCAGAGATATATAAAAATTTCTTAAGAAAAGCAGGATTAAAAAAGATTAAATCTAAGGTGATAAATTTTGACTCTTTTCCATTTCCTGAAAAATTGAGAGATAAAATTCATGCCGCCCGCTTAAAAGAAGAAAAGAACTTGATTAAAAAGATCAAATCGTTTAAATTGAGAAAAGAAGCCGAAGAGCTTTTAAGAAATTTTGAAGATAAATTGGAATTGAAAAATCAAAAGGTCGGACCAACCTTTTTGTTGTGGGGAAAAAAATCGTAGGGGCGAGGTTTCCTCGCCCACATGACATATTGTTAAGCTCTCTGTTGGTCTCCATACCAACAAGGCGTAGTTCTAAGAAAATGAAACTGAATCTTATCAAAACTCTAATCTATATTTTCTTTTCAATTTTAATTATAACCTCCTTAAGCTGTTTTTCCTCTTTGCAGACCGCCAAGACCACGGATGGTTTTGGATTTACCACTGGAGTATACAGGTACGAGTACTTCCGCCGTTCGATTAATCAGTGGGAGGACCATTATTTCGTGATCTTAGCTCCAAGCATAGGCAGAGCCGCTACCAGGAATAGAATGGGTTTAGAAGCGAGATTGAAACTCTTAACTGACGTAATCGATAAGGATGGGGAACACGCTTTGTGGTTTCAGTTAGAGGAGTTGAAGATTCAGGCATACAAAAACAGGTATATTGATTTTGCTCTTACTGCTGAATTCTGGCTTTTTTACCCGAGCGGTCTTTCCGTGATAGTAAGCAGGGACATAAATAAATACTTCACTTTGTATGGCCAGTACAGGCTGGTTTCAAGTTTCTATGTCCTATCCTTGCGCGACTCGGAATCCGGGTTCACCTCCGCTTTTACCTTTGGCACTGAGATAAATTTGACCAAGAGTATTTCAACTTTATTTGAAGTCGAAAGATGGCTTGCCACTGAGCATCTGTTAGAAAGGGAAAAGACCAGATATTCCCTCGGCGTAAATTTTCATTTTCCCTTAAGCAAAAAGTAGAATTGCCGGTGCGATCCACCAAAGATTTACCTTGATTTTTCCTACTCCTTTATTATTCTATAAATAGCCAAGTAACAATCGGGCATTAACTGAAGGGTTTGCCTTTGGTTTCAACATGAGAAAACTAACTTTAGTCTCAGCAGTTTTGATTATTCTTTTTGTCCTGTCAAATATTACTCAGGCAGGGAATAATCCGACTGTATCTTATTCTCCGACGAATATAACTCAGGCTATGGATGTGGCAGTGAGAAGTAATTCTATGAGTTATTTGTACACGCTGACATCAAGCCAGATTGATTCTGCTAGTAAAGGATATGTACGACCTGACACGCTCAGATTGAAGAATCCAAATACAGCGATGGTAATAGCTATACTGCCAGGATCCATCGTGCATGGAGCAGGCCATTTTTATGCGAGAAGACCAGTCACGGGGGCAGCTCTTTTAGGGATCGAAATGGTGAGCTTAGTGTTCTTCGTTAGAGCAATTGGGCAGGGGTTAAGCGACACTGGAAGTCCTGAACAAGAGAGGCAGGACTCATTTATAGGCACGACTCTTTTCTTCGGTTCCTGGCTTTATGATATTATAGTTGCTCCCTTGACAATCGCAAAAGAGAATGAGAAGATTTCAGAGAAAAGGGCTGCCAAGTGAAGAATCAGAATCTCCATTTGTCGTCAAGAACAGAAATGATAACATTTTAGGGAAAGAACCTTTTGAGTAATGAACTACTGTTCTAATATGAGAAAATTGATTTTAAGTTTAACAATACTGACCATCATTATTATGCCAAACGCTGTGCATGCAGGGAACAAGTCAGTTATTTCTTATTCGCCCACGAATATAACTCACTCTATGGATCTGGCAGTGAGAAGTAATTCCTTGTATTATTCATATGTCCAAGAAACTATAGCAAGTGATACGATTAACAAAAAAGTTGTCGAGCGTAAGCCGGCGAAACTAAAATCACCAACTAAGGCTCTGGTAATCGCCCTGGTGCCTGGTTCCGTGGTGCACGGAGCAGGGCATTTTTATGCGGGTAAGACAAAAACAGCGTTTGTACTTTTCGGTGCAGAAATAATTGGAGCGGGGATGGCCTTTTTCGGTGCTGCAGGATGGAGCGTGCAGGGTGACACAGGCGGTGATGGCAGCCTTGCAGGGCCGGTGGTTTTGTTTTTAGGTTTAGGTCTTTTTACTGGCTCCTGGATTTATGATGTTGCAGTATCTCCTTCTGTCGTCAAGAACCAAAATGATAAAATTTTAGGGAAGGAACCTTTTGAGCAATGAGCTACTGTTCTAAAATGAGGAAAATAATTTTTATTTCAGCGATTTTGATTATTTTTTTTGTGCTGTCAAATAATGTTCAGGCAGAGAATAATCTGAGTCTCTATTATTCACCTACAAATATAGCGCACTCTATGGATTTTGCTGTAAGAAGTAATTCCTTGAATTATTTGTATGCCCAAGAACCTATAGCAGTTGACACGAGTTACGAAAAGACTAACGAGTCTAAGCCGGCGAAATTAAAATCACCAACTACGGCCTTGGTGATCGCACTGGTGCCAGGATCTATCGTGCACGGAGCAGGGCATTTTTATGTGGGTAAGACAAAAACCGCTATTGGGCTATTCGGTGCAGAAATCATCGGAGCCGGATTGACTTTTCTCGGTGCGCTAGGAAGCTTACGGGGTGACACTGGAGGTGAAAGTAGCGGTGGTGGAGAAGTGGTCCTAGCACTCGGATTAGGTCTTTTTGCCGGTTCCTGGATATATGATGTTGTAGGGTCTCCTTTTGCTGTTAAGGATCAAAATGATAAAATCTTAGGGAAAAAACCTTTTCCTGATGAGTTAAATATGGAGCTTGATAAGAGGGACCAGCAACTTAAATGTCTCGTGGTCAAACGATTTTAATGCTAGATATGAAAAACTTCGGGCAGACACGGGGGTCTGCCCCTACGGCTTCTGTCATTGCGAGCCCAGTTGGGCGAAGCAATCTGCACACCTTGCAGAAGACGGATTGCTTCGTCGGCCAGATGAACTCCTCGCAATGACCATGACCGAGAGACCGATGGGCGAGGTTTCCTCGCCCCTACATTTTGCACGCTCACGTTTTTTCTCTTTTTATTCTTTATTCGACATTCGTCATTTATTCTTATTTACCTTATTAGCCTTCTTTTCATCAAATTAATAGAAAGAACCAAGAAAAACGGTGTAGCCACCAGTATCCAGGCTAAATTGAACAGGAGGGACGGGCTTATTCTGCCAATAGCCAGCCCGCGGGTAAGTTCTACTGCGTGGTATAAAGGCAAGAATATTTTAGAGATAGTTTGAACTGTGCCTGGTAGATTATGGGAGGAGAAAAAGGTGCCGCTTAAAATGAACATCGGGGTAATGAATAGAAATGACGGATAGTTGAACGAATCTATGTTGGGAGTAATGGCAGTGAAACACATTGCCATTGCCGAGAACAAAAGCCCTACTAAGAACGCCAAAGGTGGAATGAGTAAGAACAATGGGCTGGAAACCAGTCCAAAGGCAAATACTACGCCTAAGACTATGGTTGAGTTTATCAGGCTCTTGGTAGCGCCCCAGAGAAGCTCTCCGGCTATGACTTCTTCCAAGCTCACCGGCGTGGCAATTATCGCGCCAAAGGTTTTCTGATAATACATTCTGACAAAGGATGCATAAGTACATTCGAAAAACGAGGAGAACATCATTGAGATCGCTACCAGAGCTGGAGCTATAAAGGCGACGTAACGCAAACCCTCTTGCGGCTGGACAAAACCGCCCAATCCAAAGCCTAATCCAACTAAGTAGAAAATCGGCTCGACCAGGGGCGGAAAGAAATTGACCTTATAGGTCTTCATAAAGACCTCCAGGTCTCTTCTCCAGACTTTCCAGGCACGATAACTTATCTGAGGAATTTCAAAATATGTCGTCTTCGAATTATCCTTCATTCTTTCAGCCGCCTGCCAGTTAGTTTCAGGAACACATCCTCTAAATTTGCATCTCTTATCATTGCCGCTTTGAAGCTGTATTTGCTCAGAATCTGGCTGAAGACCCCTCTGGCCTGGTTGGTAAAGACCTGAATCCGGTCTCCCGAAACTTCAAGCCTGGCATCAGGGAATGTTGTCTGGAGGAATTTTAAAACCTCCTCATCATAGGCAACTTCCAAGACCTCTTCACCCACATGCTTTTTGATGAGCTCAAGGGGCTTTCCCTCCTCGATTATCTTGCCTAAGTCCATAATCACTGTCCGGTCGCAGAGCTGGGCAGCTTCCTCCATATAATGCGTGGTCAGGACAATGGTAACTCCTTCTTTTTTTAAGTTTCTGATCTTATCCCAGATCAGATGTCTTGCTTGGGGATCGAGTCCGGTAGTCGGCTCATCCAGGATCAGTATCTTCGGCTCGTTTATCAATGCCCGGGCTAAGATCAGTCTTCTTTTCATCCCGGAGGAAAGCTCATCGATTATCACCTCTTTCTTTTCATCCAGCTGAACGAATCTGAGAAGCTCCTCACCTCTTCGTGTTGCCTCTTTTTTGGGAATATCAAAATAGCGGGCATAGACTACCAGATTGTGCAGAACCGTGAAGTCCGGATCGAGATTATCTTCCTGCTGGGCCACCCCGATCATCTTCTTTATCTCTCTTCCTTCTATGGTGACGTCCATCTCCGAAACCCGTAGACTTCCTCCGGTCAGGGGCAGAACACATTGAACCATTCTCATAGTGGTGGTCTTACCAGCTCCGTTGGGTCCCAGAAAACCGAAACATTCCCCTTTGAGAACCTGGAAGTTGATATTATCCACTGCCAGAAAATCGTCAAATTTTTTGGTCAGCCCCTCCGCCTTTATAAGAACCTCTGAGCTCATATCTGTCTATTAAGTGTCCATCTTTCTTGCCTGAAGGAAATAATCTATGCTGATTGCGATAAGTAGTCAAGCCTTTTTGCAGTAGTAGGGGATTCAAAATTTTGAACCCCTATGATCCACATAATATGGGTGCCATCCCCCGTAGGGGGATGCTATTAAAGGCATTTGCAGAGACCTTCTGCATCATCCTGCTGAAATTGTGAAATAATGTACCAGTCTCATTTATTTCCGTCGTTATTGCAATTAAATTAGACAAAATAATTCTGCATTACTTTGAACCAGGTTATAAAGGGTTGAAATTTCAAACCCACGTCCCTGCTGGCAAAGAAAAGGATAAACCCAGTCTTTTTTGATAATATACCTTGACTTTATCGATTTTTGAGCTATTGTATTACTGGACGATTTTTAGACAAAATATAGAATTTGCTACCATCCTATTATCCAAAAAAAGGAGGTAAAGATGTCCAAAAAGTTTATTGGTTTTGCGATTTTGTTTTTGCTCAGCTTTTATCTTTCAGGCGTCTGTTTAGCTGATAATGGCAAACTAACCTTAGAACAGATCCAAAAAGCTATCGCTGAAAAAGGGCTTCACTGGACTGCCGACAAGACGTCTGTTTCCGTTTTAACTCCAGAAGAACAGAGAAAACTCTGCGGGGCGATTATTCCTCCTGAGGTCAAGGAAAGATTTGAACGATTAAAAACGGTTCCTCCACCTCCGCTTACCGGGTTTGGCCAGCAGACCAGATGGGACTGGAGAGAACATAACGGGGTTACCTCAGTCAAGGATCAGGGAGATTGTGGCAGTTGCTGGGATTTCGGTGCGACTGGGGCTCTGGAGTCTATGGTGAAAATCTATAATGCTGGAACTGAGCTGGACCTTTCTGAACAACAGGGTCTTTCCTGTAATACCGGAGGCAGCAGTTGTGCCGGAGGCTGGCCCGGAGACGTCTATGCGCTTTTCAGAGACTACGGAGCAATTGCGGAAGGGAATATGCCCTATCAAGCAGATGACCAGGTTCCCTGCACTCAAAATCTCTGGCAACCCATAGTCAACCTTCAGAGCTGGCAAAACATCCCTTACAATACAAATGCCATCAAGAATGCTCTGGCAACTGGACCAGTGGCAGTCTATATGGGAGTATATACGGATTTCTTCTCGTATTCTGGTGGTTGTTATGTTCACGCCTCTGGTGTCTTAGAAGCAGGGCACATCGTTCTCATCGTAGGCTGGGATGATTCTTTCTGCGGCGGCCAGGGTGGATGGATAGTCAAGAACAGTTGGGGCCCCTATTGGGGAGAAGCCGGTTTTTTTAACATCTTATACTTCAATTGCGAAATTGGGAATTATGCTCAACTGGTGAACTACACCCCCTCCTTCGGCGATAAAACAGAGTATTATGCAGAAGATGCTCCGGTTTCCGCTTTCTGTGCAAATTTGGATGGAAACTCCTATCCGGACTTAGCTGTGGCCAACTACTGGAGCGATAATGTCTCTATATTGAAGAATAAAGGATTAGGAACATTTCAGACTCAGGTAAGCTATCCTGCAGGAAGTTATCCTACTTCTGTTTTCAGTGCGGATTTAGATGGAGATCATGATTTAGACTTAGCCGTGACCAATGAGGCAAGCGACAATGTCTCCATCTTGAAGAATAACGGCGACGGTACCTTTCAAGCCAAAGTTGACTATCCCGCAGGCGATGGACCTCAGTCTGTTTTCTGTGCAGATTTAGATGGAGATTTAGATTTTGACTTAGCCGTAGCCAATTATTCGAGCAACAATATTTCCATTTTAAAGAACAACGGGAATGGAACCTTTCAACCTCCAGTCAACTATCCGGCAGGAGACGGACCTCAATCTGTTTTCTGTGCGGACCTGGATGGCGATTTAGATCTGGACATAGCTGTGGCTAATTATTTGAGCAGTAGTGTCTCCATTTTTAAGAACAACGGAGATGGAGCTTTTCAGCCTAAAGTTGACTATGCCGCCGGAGAGGGTACCCATTCTGTTTTCTGTGCAGATTTGGACGGGGATTCAGATCTGGATATAGCCACAGCCAATGAGATTGGCAACAACGTTTCCATTTTGAAGAACAATGGGGATGGCACATTTCAGCCTAAGGCTGACTATCCTTCAGGAAATGGTCCCTATTCTGTTCACTGTGATGACTTAGATGGAGATTCAGACCTGGACTTAGCTGTAGCGAATTACTGGAATTATAATCTCTCAATATTAAAGAACAATGGAAATGGGACTTTTCAACCTGGAGTCAACTATGCTACCGGAGTTTCTCCTGCCTCTATTCTCTGTGCAGATTTAGATAAGGATTTAGATGTTGACCTAGTCGTGGTAAACAGAGGAAACCGCAACGTTTCCATAATAAAGAATCTAAAAAATCAGCCGAGCTTCCTGTGCGGCGATGCCAATGTAGATCAAAATGTTAATGTAACTGACGCTATATATCTGGTCAATTACCTGTTCAAGGGAGGACCCGCTCCTGTCCCGGTTCAGGGCTCGGATGTAAACGGCGATGGGCAGGTAAACGTTGGCGATGTAATCTATTTGATAAATTATCTTTTCAAAGGCGGGCCAGTGCCAGCCTGTTGAGAGACAAAAGCCGTAGGGGCACGTTGCAACGTGCCCCTACAGATCTCACTGGAAGGTATTGATCCTTCTGCTACAACTCCTAACGTCCGACCATCGTGTCGGACGATTTAGTTTGAAACAAAACAAATTATCTTTGGCAAGCCCGGTGTAATATATTACACTTATCGGTGTAAAAAGATACACCTATGATTCCTCTGCTCGGGCAGGGCAATTGCCCTGCCCGCAAAAAGGTAGGGATAGGGTGCAACCCCCATCCCAACCGGTCGTCGGGCAGGGGTGCCCGCCCTACGAATTTTTCTCTTGTTTAAACCGAAGGCGGGGCTCCCAGCCCCGCAGAATACATATTCTAAGGGTTATACCATCACAAAAAAACAGGAGTAGACTCACAGGTCTGCTCCTGTTTCCAGGATTACTCTTTAAGAGATGACATAATGGAGATCAAGCGTGCTTTTTCTCATGATAACTCTTGATCTGCTCCGGAGTGAAGATATCCACTTTAGTTATGCGTGCCTTTTCCCGCATTGACGGTGGCAGCATATTCCGGGCTTCAGCCTCATCATCCGCATCCATCATTGCCCAGCCGGTATGAACTCCGCTTAAGCATCCCCATTGGAACTTGTCTAAATTCTCAGGCTTGTACTCCATCATCTCATCCAATGCCTTCAGGCACTCCTCTTTGGTATGCGAGGTTTCGATCATGTAGTTTGCCATTTTCTTTCACCCCCTTCCCTTTTTGACCTTGATTTCTTTATCAATTTTAAAGTCACTTCTAAAATGTTACTCCACAGTTTCGCCTCTAGCCCGTTCACTTAACTATAACGCTGGCTATCATTTGAGTTGGGTGGTTTATACAATGATAGCCAAAAGTGCCTTTCTTGTTAAAGGCGTGCTGGTAAGTGGCACCAGAGCTTAATTGACCTGAATCGAAAAGTCCTGAATCGCTGGTCACTGTGTGCTGAACCGCTCCATTATTCTTCCAGGTCACAGTCACGCCAGAATCCACCGTTAAGGAAGTCGGATTAAAGGCAAAATCGACTATTGAAACTGAATTAGCAGGCGGCGGTGGTGAGGGAGAAGTTGGGCTACTCGATTTGCTGCATCCCTGAGCCAGAAGTAAAACTGCCGAGATAAAGGTCAGAGCAAGCAAACTCCGGAAAAATTTCTTTAGCATTTAATTCACCTCCTTTGACTTATCAGGATAATCTTGACCTATTAAGTCAACTTTATTTAATACGTAATTATCTTTTTTAATCTTTGTTCTTTCCAATATCTAAGAAAGTTTCGCTGCTGAGAATTTGCCCCCCATCGGGAATATTTGCATTGCCTCAAACTTTCTTTATTGAGTAGGCTTACTTCTGCAGCTGGACTACTGTATCTTTTTCCCGTCCCCCACGGTTTGTACCAGCATTTTCAAATCATCCTGTTTTCTTCAGCCAGCTTCTGCGTTCTGAAGTAAGCCTACTCTTCCCGCCAGTTCCCCCCTTTTTCGATTCAACACCCCTTATCCTGCTTAGCCCAGACCTCTTTACTTAAACTAACATAAGAAATTATCAAACGCAGTCACATAATAAAACCAACCGCAGATTTGTCAATACGAGTTGATAACATACATTTTACGTATTAAAAATACGCAATAGGGACTGAGTGAACTTCGAGGAATAAATCAGCCATCCTATTGATAACCAAGCGGTTATTGTCTTAATTGTTTTTTGGAATTTCCTTCTGCCACTGAGGCTCTGTCAGGAAGTAACTCCCGAGAGAGATAAAACAGGTGTAATTTCTTACACCTATCGGTGTAGTAAAATACACCCTCAGTGCTTGACAGGTCCCCTGAACGGACAAGTAAAAAACCCTCTCCTTTTTTCCTAAACGGAGACTACGTCTGGCGTAGCCACCGTAGGAAAGGAGAGGGATAGAGTGAGATTAGCAGCTTTTAATGGTGACGTCAGGAGTGCCCTCCTGACGCCTAAAGCTCTATCGGGAGGTAACTCCCGACAGCCCTGAGAGTAGGGGCTTGATTTATCAAGCCAATCAACTAAACAAAGGGAAGGGACGAGCCCTTCCCCTACCCTAATTATTTCTTCTCTTCCTCTTTAATCCTTCTAACCGAATTCGACTGGCATTTGGGGCAGGCGCGTTCAATCAAAGGAGCTTTTGGGTCAAAGGACATTTTGAACTCGTTCCCGCAACGCAAACATTTGAATTTGGCTTCTTCTGGCATAGGAATACAGTTTAAAAGTTTGAAGTTTGGCGTTTGTTCGCTGGTTGTTGGTCTCCTGACCAACAACCATTATGCTAACTCTGTTGGTGAGGACACCAACAGAGAGCAAGTATGGTGCAGTCATTGAGAGTTCCGATTCATCGGAACGAAGCAATCCGTCTAATACAAGTGGAGGGATTGCTTCGTCGTCCAGAGGGACTCCTCGCAATGACGGAAACGTAGGGCAGGCACTGGGGCCTGCCACTACAGACCAAACCTGTTTTATCAAATGGGCGAGGAAACCTCGCCCCTACATTTTTCACGATAAACGAGCAACGCTCACGTCTTTTTCGTCTTCCGTCTTACATCTTCCTTTATCCTGGACAGTTGCTCAAGCGAGGCTGAAGCCTCGCACTACGAAACCTCAAGCCGCCTTGGCCGCTACCTTCACCTTCTTCGTCCCTTTAGGCTTAAGGTCTGACAGAGCTTTTTTGGTGAACTCGATTTCCTCTTTAGTCACCTTCTTTCTCATCTCTTCCATCACTCGCATCACTTTGGCAAACTTCTGACCTTCAGCCGCGCTGATCCATTCCAACTGCAGCCTTTCCGGACGTATCCCTTTTCTCTCTAATTTATCCCAGAGCCTTTCAACCCTGCGTTGGGTCCATCTGTTTGCATCTATATAGTGACAATCCGCAAAGTGACACCCGGAAACCAAAACCACAGGCGCACCCTTCTGGAAAGAGTATAACACGAACTGCTCGTCCACCCTGCCAGAGCTCATAGTTCTGATCAGGCGGGAAGTCGTGGGATACTGTAACCTGGAGATCCCTGCCATATCTCCTCCTGCATAGGAACACCAGTTACAGGCAAAGGTTACAACTTTCTCCTCCGGATTTTCATCCAAGATGGCATCTATTTGTGAAAAGATCTGCCTGTCTGTGAAATGCCGCATGGTGACCGCCCCAAAGGGACATTCTGCCCCGCAGGTTCCGCATCCGGCGCACGCTGCCTCGATTATCTCAGCCGGTATCTTTTTCTCCTTGTCAACTGTTATGGACTTGAAGGGACAGGCTCTGTAGCAGATCTCGCAGGCAGTGCACAGCTCTTTATCCACCATAGAGGTAATAGCTTCGACATGGAGCTTATCCTGTGCCAGGATAATTCCAGCCCGGGCTGCAGCGGCTGATGCCTGGGTAACGCTATCTTTGATGTCTTTGGGAGATTCTGCCACTCCTGCGAAGAATACTCCTTTGGTTGGTGCATCGATCGGCTTCAGTTTGGGATGAGACTCCAGGTAAAAACCATCCTGAGTTCTGGAAAGGGTCAAAAGCGGCTGGATCGGATCATTATTCCATCTGGAAACATAGCCGATTGAGAGAACCAGCATCTCAAGGTCATGTTTTTCGATTTTTCCTGTGGTGGTGTTCTCAACTGTCAGCAAAAGATTTCCGGTCTTCGGGTCTTGCTCTATGTCGCCCGGAATCCCCCGGATATATTTTACCCCTGATTCCTTGCTTCTTTTGAAGAGATCCTCGAACCCTTTTCCAAATGCCCGAATATCCATATAGAAGACTTTCGCCTCGATTTCCGGATAATGGTCTTTTAAAAGTACTGTGTCTTTGACAGTATTCATACAGCAGATGTTACTGCAGTAAGGATTTCCCCTCTTTTCTGAGCGGGATCCAACGCACTGGATAAACCCGATGCTCTTGGGAGTCTGATGATCTTTAGGACGGATGAAATGCCCCTGGCTTGGTCCTCCGGCGCAGATCAGCCTTTCAAATTCCAGGCTGGTGATCACATTTTCAAATTGGGTGTAACCATATTCATCCAGCTGCGTCGGGTCATAGATATCTAAGCCCGTGGCAACGACTATTGCCCCAACCTCCAGATCGATGAATTTATCCTGCATGTCGTAATCGATACATTTTTTATCGCATACCTCAGCACATTTTCCGCAAGCGATCGGGTTATTGCCCAGGCAGTCTTTCATATTTATGACATAAGAGGAGGGTACAGCCTGGGGAAGCTGAATATAAATCGCTTTGCGTGAGGAGAATCCCATCTGGTATTCATCCGGGACCGCGACCGGGCAGACCTTGGCGCATTCGCCGCAGGAATTACATTTGGTCTCATCCACGTACCGGGCTTTTTTCCTGACCTTGACTTTGAAATTGCCGATGTAGCCGGAGACCTTTTCGACTTCGCTGTAGGTGTAGAGCTTGATTTTCGGATGTCGACCGACATCCATCATCTTGGGTCCGAGTATTCATATGGAACAGTCCATCGTGGGATAGGTCTTATCGATCTGCGCCATTATCCCTCCGATGGAAGGCTCTTTTTCGACCAAGTAGACCTGATACCCGGTATCAGCCAAGTCTAAAGCTGTCTGAATCCCTGCCACACCTCCGCCAATCACTAGGGCTTTGTTGGTAACCGGAACCTCTTTTTCGATTTGCGGCTCCAAAAATCTTGCTCTGGCCACCCCGATTTTCACCATATCTTTAGCTTTTTCTGTGGCGCCTTTCCTGTCGTGCAGGTGAACCCAGGAACAATGCTCCCTCAAATTCACCATCTCTAAAAGGTATGGGTTTACTCCAACATCTGCCACGCAAGCTCTGAAAGTCGGCTCGTGCATCCGGGGAGAGCAGGAAGCAACCACCACCCGGTTGAGATTATTTTCCTTGATGTATCTTTTGATCTCATTCTGCCCCGGATCAGCGCAGGTATACTTGTTCAGAACCGAAACCTTCACATCCGGCAGGGTCTCAGCATATTTTCTGACCTCCTCGCAGTCCAAAGACCCGGCGATATTCAGCCCGCATTCGCACACGAAAACCCCAATTCTCAATTCCTCTCCAGACACTGCCAATTTATTCACCTCCTATGGCTAAAGCCAATGTTATTTCCAGATTATCCATCTCACTTTATTGTCGTGTTTATATATTTCCCAGAATTTTTCAATAGTTCCTCTTTACTAACATTGTTATCGTTAATGACGGGGCTTATCAACTCGATTTTTTCTTCCATCATATATTTTTCATCAACTTTTTCCAAAAAAGTGACCAAGGAATCTCTAACCCATATAATATTTTCGTAAGCAGTCTTTGCACATTCATAGTTAAAAGATGAAAAATCTTTTGGTACTCTTGAGATAGGCCAAAGATTATCAGGGAAGTCGGCAGTGAGTTCATGAAATCTATCAGGCTTTAGTTTAACAAGTACTAAAAAAGGCTCAGGTCTACCATGCATAATAGAATTCCTTATTTCTACTAGTTCCTTGAAAAGCTTAAATTCTTTTGAATTCTCTTGAAAATAGAAAGGAGGTGGCTCCAGTTGAGGGTTACATAGAGTCGGTAGAAAATAAACCTTATCTACAAGACGCCAGTAATTGATGGGATTTTCTATCTGCTTCTTATTTAATAGATTTTTAGGCAAATCATCTTTCGTCCTGACAGAAAAATCCCTTAAAACATTATTCGTAAATGCTTCGATTCCAGCAACACCCATTATAAACGAAGCTCTTGATGCAGATTTTTCTTTCATAAATAGATCTTGATCGAAATCCTGTGGTCTTGATGCATCCTGTTCATGAATCTTTTTATACAATTCGGTGGCTTCTTTGTAATAATATTCCATACTATAGAATAGAGACTGAAAAGGACGTCTAATGAATTTTGCGAATTGCCAAGGCATAAATATATGAAGTAATCAGTTATTCAATAAATTTAGTCTCAACTATGTTCTCTTGTATGTCAGAAGCTACTCCTGACGCTATTTTTATGTCAGGACAAGATCCTGACATAACTCGAATTACCTCCTTAACGATCCTAATATCGTTCCCCAAACATTAAATAACATATGAACGACTATTGCAGATATAATACTCCCGCTAATCTCACGGTAATATCCTGCTATAATTCCGAGTATGATCCCGAAGAAAACCACAGCAAAAACTGTGAATTTATCCACATGCATTGTCAACAAGCCCATATGCATAAATCCAAAAAATAACGCACCCACAAGTATCGGAAGACTAATATGAAAATTAAATATCATAAATCTATACTTGGTTAGGGGAGCAAGAAACCCTTGCACTAAACCTCTGGTTAAGAACTCTTCACTGATGCTGGCACAAACCCACACAAAAATCACTACTTGAAGTAGAGAAAATTCTTTCATAAAATCAAATCCACTTACTGGGAGCAATAAACTCAAGCCACCGACGATAATCCCTCCAACAGAACCGGCCAGGATTGACTGTTTCAAGTGTTTTATCTCTATCATTCTTAAACCATAGATAGATATTTTTCCTTTACTCAACAAATAGATCAAGATGAAAGAAATAGTCAACATCACTGTGTGAGTAAGCGGGAGCCAGGAATAAGATTTACGTAATAACACTAACACGTTAATGGAACTAATCATACTAGAGAGTATTAGAACGAATAGGCCGAGGAAAAGTGAGAGAAATATTCTTAAAGTAACTTTCATTTTTCTCCTTGCTACGTCAGGAGCTACTCCTGACGCTATTTTTGTGTCAGGACAAGGTCGTGACACAACTTGTGTCCTATTCATTCTCCTATGGCTAAAGCCAGAAGTGTAGTTAAATCTATAATATCTATTGTTATTTCTTCTTTCTTTTTTTCCTTTTCTTTTTCTGTACAAGATTGAGCACACTTAAAATGAATCTGACATTTGGGACAGGCAGTAACCAAAATCTCCGCGCCGGTAGATTTTGCCTCTTTTAATCTCTCAGTCTGAATCTTTTTGGAATAAGCATCGCAGTTTATCCAGCCAGCAGTCCCGCAGCAGATTGCTTTT
>JALHSU010000025.1 GCA_022865345.1 Candidatus Zixiibacteriota bacterium | reverse complement strand
AGCCTTAAATGAGGGCGCGGACGGATATTTAGCCAAGCCCTTCCGCATCGAGAAGATCGACGAGCTGATGAGGAACCTCTTTCTAGAGAAAGAAGAGGTTTAAGAAATGTAGCGGAGGTCTTCAGACCTCCATTTGTTTTTTAAACGTAGCGCGAACCTTTCAGGTTCGCCTGAGATACAGGGGTTCAAAATTTTAAACCCTGGGTTTCGTTACTCCAAATCTCAGCTTCAAGTTTCTTTAATATCTCCAAAAAACCTCTAAGCCTCTCAGAATTTCTGACTGTCGTTGATATCGACCACGGTAATTTCACTTTCATCGATTATGCCCTCCGCAAATAATTATACTCTTGATATCTTAATAGCTGTTAAGACTACTGTTTTATCTGTTTCAAAGTCTTCAGGCTTTCGAACCATTTTTCTATTTTTTCATACTCCATAAAATTACATTTATCTTTAAGGTCTGTAGAGGTAAACGTCCTTCTTTCAATCTGAGCTTCAAACTGCACCTTCTTGGCCTTAGAGGAAACGATTGTTGCTTTCTCGAGAGGGTAGTCTACTATGACATCATTGAGTCTTAATAACCCAGAATAAACTGGAGTGGTATGTTCAATCTCAAAAAACCAAATCGGCTTACTGGTATTTTTCTTAAACCAAATTATATCTACTGATTGAGCAATTCTCATAACTGTAGGGCCTGCAAAATGAGGCAACTCTCTTAAACATAAATCATTAAACCTTTCTTTATTATATTCTTTACCCCTGTCGTTGTTTGCAACCCAAACATCATATCCTTCCATTCTGCCTATCTTAATCAATAGATATTGTATTCTTATATGTGTCTTCTCATCTGCTTTAGCTTCTTTCGATTCTAAAGTCTCTTCTTTTTTTTCATAAACAGATATGGGAACTGAAGGTTTCAAGATTTCAGAGCCAATTTTCTCATGGAAGATCAATTCAACAAATTCGTCGACCAGGCTTAAATCTTCGAAACCACACCTCTCCCGTAAATCATTAAGCATTGCATTAACCTTGATATAAGTTTGCCCAACATGCTCTCCTCTTTCTCTTTTTACCAAGATTCCTAATTTCTTTAGTCCACCATCAACAGCTCCATTCCAAATACCATTATTCTTGTGGTTTAATAGAAATAGGCCAGTAGATGCAAATGCCCTTCCAACACCTTCAAGTCTATATTCGCTATCCGGATTAGCCACAAAATTATAAAACCTTTCAGCAAGAGGCTCATCACGATGAAGCAAGTATTTAAGTGATATTTTTATTTTTTCGAGACCATTATCTATATAAGTTTTGGGATATAATCTTGGCCCGCCTACAGTCATTTCATCATAAATTTTCTTAGCATCTATTATGGTTAACTGATTGAGCTTGTCCTTCATGAGCAATGGTCTGATACTCTCCATCGGTTTATCAAACCACTCTCTTCTTCTTGTAATATAGCTCTTGCCATCAAATTCATCTCTTGGTCTTGAGAATTCTTCTACCAGCTTTTTGAGTTTTTCCTTGTCCATCAATTTTCCTCCTAGATAAAAAGAGAAATAATGTAACAATCCAATTCGTCCTCACCGTTGCAAGAGTATCCAAATCCTTTCAGTAAGATATTCCTTAGCTTGAGCATATCCTTATTCCCTCTCATCAACTACAAACATCAGTAAACTTGCTAAAAAGAGAAAATGAATCGCTCGGATGTTGTCGATGGAAATGTTCTCATGCGCCTTTGGATTTCTAATCCCGGTCATAGTACCAGAAAATATTTACAAGTAGCCCTTTTGGATATTCTTACCAGTATCCGAAGACAGGTCCGAAAGCTTTATTACCGGCCTGTCCAGCGAAAAAGCCCGATTCATCAGGTCGGCCCCATCAAATTCCTGCCCTGTATTTGCCTTTACATACTCTTTTACAACACTGTTCACTCCCTTAAGTGCCGCCTCAACAGAATCTGCAAAGTGTTCGCTATCGAAGCGGGTCTTAGCTACCTTCACAACTTTGGGATGCAGCAGGTTCCAAAAAGATGTTCTGTCTATGGACTGTGCATTTTCCTTCATCTTGCTCCTCTTCTTATAATTTTTATGCATCTTATTCAAAGTCTCCTCAAATCTGCCTCCCTCGACGAATATTCTCACCTTGTTTCCCCAGCGATGAGCACCTTCTAGCAGGGTGAAATGTCTCACAATACCTTTATCCTTGAGAAAATTCAGTGCTTTCCATCGGAGCTCGCAATAGTCATCTCGCATGCCTTTACAGTCGACTGGGATTAGTTGTGGGAATCTGATGAACTTCTGGAATAAAGGGATTACAATTCTATCAGGAGAAATATTGATTTCAGTTTCGATATCAAGGAACACATCATATATGCCAAGAAAATTCCGGTAATTTAATTCACTTATCCACTCCATGAACATCACCTCATATTTACCATACCGTTATATGTGACTTGATGGGCGTGTAGGCCTAGCCTACTGAACTTCTTACCTGTTTTTGTTCCTTTTTGCTCTTTCTTCCCCATTTTATCAATTGATCTCCTAAAAGTCAAGTTTTTTTAGCTACTGAAGTTTCAGAATTTGAACCCTTGAAGAAAAAATATTCCTGTTACATCAGCTCAAATAATGCATATCTTCAGGTCAGTGACATTGGGATTTTGGACGAGAAAAGTTCTAAAGTTGTCTCAGATTCCCTACTTTTTTTCTGACATCTGGGGCAAAAATGGGTGGAGCGCTGGTTTATGATTATCCTTTTGATTTTGGTGCCGCACCTTTTACAGGGTTCTCCTTCCCTGCCGTAGACTTTATGATAGAACTGGAAAAAACCGGTTTCCCCTTTCACATTTCGATAGTTGTCAACTGAGGAGCCACCAGCTCTTATGGCTTTTTTTAAGATCTTCTGAATTGCCTGATGTAGTTTTATTGACCCATTCCGACTGATATCAGATACCTTTTGCAGAGGATGGATTTTAGCCTGGAACAATGCCTCGTCCGCATAGATATTTCCAATCCCGGCGATAATCGCCTGATTCAAAAGAACTGATTTAATCTTTCCCTTTTTTTTCTGCAAAAGCTGAACAAAATCATCTCTGGATATCTCTAATGGCTCTGGTCCTAACGTTTTTAGAACATCTTCCTTGATGGCTTGAGATGATTTTACCAGCCTGAATTTTCCGAATTTTCTGATATCGCTATATCTCAGGTAAGTTTTGTCGGTGAATTCCAGTTCTATATGGTCATGCTTTCCCATGAGATTCGGTCTATTCAGATAAAACAGGTTCCCGGTCATACCCAAATGAATCAAAAGCAGATCACCACTGGACAATTTGATGATTATATTTTTCCCCCTTCGGCTTATCTCTTGAATTCTTTGATGGATCATATTCCTCTTTAAGAATGCGGGGTGACTGTGTAGAACCCGGGAAGGGAAAATCCTCAGGCTTTTGATTCTTTTACCTAAAACCGTTTTCCTTAACCCGCGGACAACCGTTTCAACTTCAGGCAGTTCTGGCATAAGTCAAAATTTAGGGAAGAAAGTTGGAGTGTAAAGCTTCAGCTTTACCCAGTCATTATGCGAAAAAAATAGGCAAACCTGAAGGTTTGCACTCCAAAAAAGCTCTTTGAAATCAACCTGTGCAATTATCTAAACAATCTCTAACATCCGGTCAATTGACCTTTTGGATTTCCGGGCGATATCTTCTGGAACTTCTACTTTATATACTAAATCCTGCAGGGACCACAAAATCTTCTCCAGATTATTCAGCTTCATATTCGGGCAATCAGCTAATTCTGATGCAGGATAGAACCTTTTTCCCGGATTTTCTTTTTTCAACTTGTGCAAAATCCCAATCTCAGTTCCGATTATGAACTCCTCGGAGTTGGACTCTTTAGCATACTTGCAGATGCCGGTGGTGGAAAGCACCTTATCTGCCATGGCTATGACTTTAGGTATGCACTCCGGATGAACCAGGACCTCAGCTTTTGGATATAAGGCTTTCTTTTTCAAAATATCCTCAGGCAATATCCTGCGATGAGTTGGGCAGTAACCCTGCCAGAGCACAAGCTCCCTTTTGGTCTGGGAAGCCACATAACTGCCTAAATATTTATCCGGAATAAATATAATCTCTTCGTCTGCAGGGATCGACTGGACGACCTTAATCGCATTGGAGGAAGTGCAGCAGTAATCGCTTTCAGCCTTTATCTCAGCTTTGGAATTCACATAGGTGACCACCGTAGCCTGCAGATGTTTTTTCTTCAGTTCCCTGAGTTGTCTTAAGGTTATCATATTTGCCATCGGGCAGCCAGCATTCAAATCCGGCATCAAAACGGTCTTATCCGGGCAGAGAATTGCCGCAGTCTCAGCCATAAAGTGAACCCCGCAGAATATGATTATCTCAGCCTCTGTCTTTGACGCTTCCTGGCTTAGACCCAGAGAATCCCCTGAGAAATCTGCTATATCCTGAACTTCAGGGGACTGGTAATTGTGGGCTAAGATAATAGCCTTACGCTCTTTTTTGAGTTTGAGGATATCCTCAACTAACTTCTGGCCGTTACTCATTTTCTTCTTTTACTTCACCTGTCAAAGCTTTGTTTAAATCCTCTACTAATTCATCCGGGGACACACCATGAGCTAAAGCGCCTTGCTCAATGGTCTCATCCTCAGCTATGGCACACCCGAAACAGTGCATCCCGTACATAAAGAAAATCTTGACGGTCTGTGGATATTTTCTCAAAACCTCTCCAAATGACATATCCTTGGTGATCTTTTTTTCCTCTGTCATTTTATTCTCCTTTAATCCAATTTGACTATTTTCTGACAAAAACTATAAGGTCTTCTGAAGTCATGCTCTTAAAAGGTGAAAAACCGTAATCTCCGTAGAATTTTTGTCGCTTGAAACCCTGCCCGCTTAGAAGGTTTTCTATCTCTTTTCTCAATATTGGACGCAAAAGGGTCGATTTTGTTTGAAAACTCCACTTCCCTTCCTTTTGTCTGAAAGTTACCAGATTGAATACCACCTTGTCTTTTAGAAAATCAAGCAGTCTGAAGAAAACCACCCTTCCATCTTGCATCTCGACGATATTTGGAGCCATAAATCTTATCTTTTTTTTCAGAATTCTATCATAGTTCCTGTTCTGCAGGACTAAAATCCCGCCTGGATTAAGTAGATTATATATATTCAGCAGGGTTTTCTTTAAATCCCTCTGGCTTAGAAGATGAGGAAGCGAATTACCCAGACATATCACCGCATCGAATCTATCTTTAAGTTTGGGATAAAAATCCAGAAATCCCGCTTTTACAAATCTGACGCCAGAGACCCCTTTTGAATTTTTCCCGGCAATCTGCAGCATCTTTTCGCTCAAATCCGCGCCTGTAACCTCATATCCGGATTTCGCAAAAAAAATCGAGTGATGCCCGGTCCCACAGGCCAAATCGAGGATTTTTCTGACCTTGTTTTCCTCGAACAGCTTCAAGAAAAAAGGAGCTTCATTTTTTAATCTTTTCTCCCAGGAGACCATCAGGTCAAAATCAGGTGAAAGAAGGTCATAGAATTTTTCGTCTTTGAGGATCATCTCATATTCGCAAAGATTGTTCTACCAACTCAGCCAAGTCATAAGCCTGCAGGTCTTTTATCTCTTTTTCCTTTATCCCATCTGAAAGCATTGTCAGGCAATAAGGGCAGGCAGTAGCGATTATGCCTGCACCGGTTTTTTGAGCCTGCTCCACCCTCATCTGATTAATACGCACCCCAAGTTTCTCCTCCATCCACATCCTTCCACCACCAGCACCACAGCAGAACCCTTGATATCTGGAGCGCTCCATCTCTTTTAAATCTGAGCAAAGAGCTTTCAGAATCCTCCTCGGCGTTTCATACATTTCATTGTAACGTCCTAAGTAACAGGAATCATGATAGGTAACCGTTGTATCTAGCGTCTTGTCAAGGCTTATCTTACCTTTTTTAATCAGGTCGCAGATGAAGTCAGAATGGTGGATGACTTCCAATTTGTATCCTGACAAGGGATATTCATTCTTGAAGATGTTATACCCATGCGGACAGGAGACTATTACCTTTTTTATGTTATATCTCCTGAAAACCTCGATATTCTGCTGAATCAGAATCTGGGCTAAGTATTCATTCCCTATCCTGCGCGCATGATCCCCGCAGCAGAATTCCTCTGTGCCTAAGATGCCGAAGTTTATCCCTGCCTGGTTTAAGATATTGACCAGTGCCCTGGAGATTTTCTTTGCCCGCTCATCAAACGAGCCAGCACATCCAACGAAGTATAGGTATTCGATGTCCTTATTTTCCGAAAATAGCTTTACGTTTAAATCCTTAGCCCAGTCAGCCCTGGTGGCAAACCCTATTGCCCAGGGATTATAGTTATTTTCAAGATTCTTGAAAAACAGAGAAACCTCAGATGGAAACTTGCTTTGCATCAAGACCAAATTCCTTCTCATCTCCACGATCTTGGAGATGTGCTCGATTAAAACCGGGCAGACCCTCATGCACGCGCCGCAGGTGGTGCAAGCCCAAAGCTCGTCTTCCAGAATCACCTCGCCTATCAAATTCTTTTCAGGATTCATCTCTTTTTTCTGAAGGAGCAGACTACCCTTCTCATTGAGATGGTTTTTCATATCCAGGATAACCTTTTTAGGAGAAAGCGGCTTTGAGGATTGCCACGCGGGGCAATTATCCTGGCACCTTCCACATTTGGTGCAGGCATCAGTATCTAAAAGGTCCTTCCAGGTGAATTCCTCTAATTTCGAAATCCCGAATGTTTCCTGATTTTCTAAGTCTGGAATAGGTTTGATCATCCCGACTGGATCAAAGGTGCGAAAGTAAATGCTCAGAGGGGATGAGAAGATGTGCAGAAATTTGGAATAGGCAAGATAGCCGATAAAGCCAAAAGAAAGCAAAGCGTGAATCCACCAGCTTACCCGGTGAAATATTTTAAGAGTGTCTATGTCTAACTTGAAAACATCTATCCAGGAAGCGAGCTGCCAGCCGGCAAAAGACCATCTTTCAAAATAAGGTTTTGTGGCGGCAATCCTCAAGCCCTCGACTATGTATCCTGTAACCAGCACCACCAGGAACCAGTACAAGGCAAAAAAATCTTCTGATTTATTGTCTAAGCTCTCAGGCCTTAAGAAAATCCTTCTGTATAAGGCAAAGAGGATTCCGATTATGGCTAAAAGTCCAAAAAGGTCCAAGATAAAAGAGTAGGAAAGATAAAATCCCCCGTGAAAGAAATCATAATTGAAAAATGGCGAGGTTACATCTTCTTGAAAGGCGATTATCAAAGTTCCTAAGAAGAGGATAACAAACCCCCAGAAAATTAGAAGATGCATTAAGCCGGGATAGGTCTTCTCAAGAGTCCTGACCTGAACGATTCCATAGGAGATGGTCGATTTTATCCTTTCCCAGACCCGGTCATACCGGTTATCTTTTTTCCCGATTTTCCAGAGTTTGATTCTTCTCCATAATCCAAAAGCTAAAATGATAATCGGGACCAAGCCCAGAAGGTAAATTAAAATCCTTACATTGCCGATGTTCCAGAAGATCTCTCTGGTTATCTCCATTTCAACCTTCGGATTTCAGCTTTTTTACTTCCCGGGTCAAAAGGGGAACAACTTGAAAGAGGTCGCCCACGATGCCGTAATCCGCCTTTTGAAAAATGGGTGCTTCCGGGTCCTTGTTTATCGCCACGATGTATTTCGAAGTTGCCATCCCGGCAAGATGCTGGATCGAGCCGGAAATCCCGCAGGCGATGTAGAGAGTGGGATTGACTACCTTTCCAGTTTGCCCAACCTGAATATCGTGCGGGGCATAACCTGAATCAACTGCAGCGCGTGAAGCTCCTACAGCAGTCCCTTCTCCAAAAGCATCTGCCAATTCTTCTAATATTTTGAAATTATCCTTTTCTTTCATCCCCCTGCCACCTGAGACTATGATTTTGGCTTCAGTCAAATCTATTTTTTTACTTTCCCCTTTCAAAATCTCCTTGAGCATTGTTCTCAGGTCTTCCCTTTTTAGATCAGGTTTTGATTTAATCACCTCAGCTTTCTTTGAACTATCCACTGGTGAAATCTCAACAAGATTCGGCCTGAGCGTTACCATTTGTGGTTTAGTTTGATGGACTGTTGCCTCCATCAGAACTTTTCCTGCGTAGATCGGACGAACCGTTTTTAACAAACCGTTATCTCCAAGGTCAATACTTACACAATCCATTGCCAAGCCTGTTCCCAGGCGGGTCGCCACTCTGGGAAACAGGTCTTTTCCCAGAGCAGTTGCCCCAGCCAAGAGGATGGAAGGGTCCTGAGATTTGACTAACTCTGAAATCCCCTGAGTGTAACTTTCATTAAGATAGCTCTTGTAGACCTCATCTTCCAAGTAGTAGACTTTGTCAGCCCCGTATGGACCCAGTTGATTTGCTAAATTCTCAATACCTGAGCCTAAAAGCAAAGCACAGAGTTCTTCCCCGTTTTTTGATTTGAGTTTCTTACCCAGGCTCAAAAGCTCATAGGTAATCTTTTTAAATTTTCCTTCTTTATGTTCAGCTAAAATCCATATTCCTGGCATTTTTTCTCCTTTAGATGATCTTGGCTTCTTCTCTTAAGAGCTTAACCAGTTTTGCAGCGGCTTCTGGAATTTCCCCTTCGATTTTAATCCCGGCTTTTCTTTGAGGAGGTAAAGAGTATTTTCCCTTTTTGAGCTTAGACCCTTTAGCTCCGACGTGCTCCAGGTTCAAACAAAACTCAGCCAATCCTAACTTTTTTATCTCCTTTTTCTTCGCCTTCATTATTCCTGGAAGCGAAGCATACCTTGGGGTATTCAAATCCTTCTGGCAGGCAAAAACTGCTGGAAGGCTAACCTCGATCAGCTCCTTTTCCCCGCCTTCTGTCTCCCTTTTTGCTAAAGCTTTTTTCTGGTCAGGAAAAAGCTCCAAACCCACTACAACTGAAACATAGGGCAGGTTCAAAAATTCAGCTAAACCCGCATAGACCTGGGAGCAATCCAAATCCACTGCCTGCTTCCCGGTCAGGATGATGTCATATTCAATCTGACTCAGCGCTTTGGATAGAACCAGAGCCGTGGTGAAGCTATCTCCGCCCTCAAAAGCAGGATCATTCAACAAAACCGCGTCATCTGCACCCATAGCTAATGCAGTTCTGATAGCTTCGATTGACTTTTCCGGACCCAGGCAGAGGATGGTTACTTTCCCCCCGTATTTTTCCTTGATTTTTAAAGCCTCCTCCACTGCATACTCATCATAAGGGTTCATCACCAATTTGATCCCCTCAGTAACGATATCAGTTGAATCTGGATTTAAAACGATCTTGGTCTCAGTATCCGGGACCTGTTTTATACAGACCGCTATATTCACAAAAACCTCCTTTTGTCGACCTTTGCT
>JALHSU010000024.1 GCA_022865345.1 Candidatus Zixiibacteriota bacterium | reverse complement strand
GAGCAGGTTTTAGAGGTGATAGAATAAAGAAACGTAGGGGCGGGTTTAAAACCCGCCCCTACAAAACCCATAGCGTCGGGCTTGAAGCCCGACGAATCTGTAGCGTCCGACCATCATGTCGGACGAAAAACAACTGAGACGTATTCTATGCGTCTCTACGCCTTATATTATAGTTGCCCAATTCATTGGGCATATTTTTTTCGTAGCGCGACCCAGCTTGTCCCGCCAGCGGCGGGATCAGGGTCGCTGTTTTTGTAGGGACAGAACATTGTTCTGTCCACCAGCCAGGATAAGCAGAGAAAATGTAGAGGCTGGCTTTCAGCCATCCATTTTTATTGATTTTCCTGCGGAATCTTTGTATATATATATAGAGGAAGATTTAAGACCAGACGATTGAACTAACCATGTCTGACTTTGAAGAAACCAGAAAGGACAAGTCGTGGATTACCGAGGCATTTATAATCGCGTTTGCTCCAGTAGCTGCATATACCATCAAATATAGCTATGAGTTAGGTTTTGCGCGTCAGTTTGGGATTCCTGAAGGATTCATAGATATTGATCTTACGCAAATTCTTTCACTAACCGTTGTAACGGTGATGGTTTTTCTAATAATCGCTTTAGCTGCGAGCGCTTACAAAATAATTTTCGGAAAGTCAAAACATATAATTTTTAAGAAAATGCTGAGGTTGTCGATTGTTTTTATTCTTCTTTTTCCCCTTTCCATTCTATCACTGATAACTGGACATGTATCAATAATCCTTGCCTGTTTCTTGTTTTTCGGAACGTCTGTATCGGTAGAATTAGTTCACCCACTCTTGACCCAAAAACAGAAGGTAGGTTACATCGCTAAATTAGAAGCATCAGTCTCACTATGGGAATATTTCAAGCTGTCTTTCTCTTACTACTTTGGTCGGTGGCTTTCGAGCGTTGTTTTTACAGCTGCAGGGTTAACCATTCTATTAGTATACTCTTTTGTAGTTGGGCATTTAGTAGCTCTAAGAAGTAGCGAATTTATTATAGTCAAGAGTTCGCCTGATATGGTAGTGCTCCGTCAATATGGCGATAAACTAATCTGCGCCCCTCTTGACAGGACGAACAAAAAGGTAGAGAGAACACTTACTATTTTAAAAGTAGGAGAGGACCTAAGTCTCAAATTGCGAGTCGAGGAAGTCGGGCCATTAAGCCTGAGAAAAGATTGAGAAGTTGATCCTATGCTGCTAAGTGTCCTATTTGAGGACTCGGAATAAAAGTCGTGAAAATCAGCAAAGATGGCTAAAATACAAAAAATCATCCTCTTGGTCTGGTGCTGTCTTATTGTTCTAATTTGCCTCTTTATGCCCGTGGAGCACCAAGGTTACCAAGGTTGGAGTGCGGGAGGGGAGTGGATAGAGTATGTCTTCATTTTGACTACTCCCTCCTTGACAGGTGTCTCATTTATCCGCGTCATTATCGAATTTGTTGGAGCTACCGCCTTATGTGGTGCAATGTTTCTATTAACTGATATTTTCAAAAGGAAATAAAGCCCCGTTAAAAACCTTGCCACCCCTCCCGGCCCGCTCTCTTTAGTGCAGTTCTTTGCTCGTCTGCGTTTCCCTGCTTGATTTCCCGACAAGACGCTCCCTTTTTAAAACCTGAAAAACCGACATTCGTCTCGAAAGACCGACAAAGGAACGTCTTATAATAGTTATTATGTAAACTAAAAGACACTTTTAAAAAGAGCCTAAATCATTAAGCCCGAATCTGGAGTTCAAATTCGGGCTTTTCCCCTACCCTATTGAGATTAATAGCCCCACATTGAGGGCAATGTGGAGCTACCG
>JALHSU010000023.1 GCA_022865345.1 Candidatus Zixiibacteriota bacterium | reverse complement strand
TCTATCTCCATTTATATCTGTAGCGTGAACCCTGAAGGTTAGTACCTGCCCCTCGGTCACTGATTTAGGACCGATAGAATCGAGCACTGGTGGATTGTTGATATTATTTACTGTTATCGTTACCACTTCACTATCCACCGCCAGGGACGGATCTGTGGCCTTGAAGGTAACATTATATGTTCCTGATTGAGTGTAACTCGGATTAAAAGTAAATGAACCCGCTCCATTGCCGGAATCTGCAAAAGATGAATTGGTCGGCAGACTGGTGGCAGTCAGAGTAATAGCATCGCCATCTGTATCTGTAGCATGTACTCTGAAGGTGAGATTAGCTCCTTCATTTACACTCCTGGGTCCAATTGAGTCTAAAACAGGAACTAAGTTGACATTATTTACAGTTATAGCCACTACTTCACTATCCACTGCTAAAGATGGGTCTGTGGCTTTGAAAGTGACATTATATGTTCCCGATTGAGCGTAACTCGGATTGAATGTAAACGAACCAGCACTGTTACCCGAGTCTGCAAAGGATGAGTTGGTCGGGGCATTGGTGGCGGTCAGAGCAATGACATCGCCATCTGCATCTGTGGCGTGAACTCTGAAAGTAAGATTTGCTCCCTCATTTACACTCCTGGGTCCAATTGAGTCTAAAACAGGAACTAAGTTGACATTATTTACAGTTATAGCCACTACTTCACTGTCCACTGCTAAAGATGGATCTGTGGCTTTGAAGGTAACATTATATGTTCCCGATTGAGTGTAACTCGGATTAAAGGTAAACGAACCAGCTCCATTGCCGGAATCTGCAAAAGATGAGTTGGTCGGGGCATTGGTGGCGGTCAGAGTAATAGCATCGCCATCTGCATCTGTGGCATGAACTCTGAAAGTAAGATTTGCTCCTTCATTCACACTCTTTGGTCCGATTGAATCTAAAACAGGTGCAAGATTAACGTTATTCACGGTTATCGCCACAACTTCACTATCCACTCCTCCTAAGGTATCCCTGGCGAAAAAGGTTATATTATACACCGCAGCCTGGTTATAGTTCGGACTGAAGGTGAGTGAACCGGATCCATTACCTGAATCAGTAAAAGAAGCATTGGTGGGGATACTGGTCGCACTTAAAATTATGCTATCTCCATTTGCATCCGTGGCATGCACCCTGAAGGTCAATACCTGACCTTCATTTACACTCTGAGCCCCTATCGAATCCAGCACCGGTGCTACATTCTGAGCCAGTGATGGAAGATAGAAAAGCAGAATGATAAGCAGAGAAAAAGAAAAATTTCTAAGGAGTTTCTTCATATGGTTAATCCTTTCAGCTAAACATAACTCACTTTATTTCAATAACACCATTTTCTTCGTCTCGTTATAACTACCTGCTCTAAGCTGATAAAAATAAACTCCCGATGAGATATTATTGCCCTGCTCGTCTTTGCCGTCCCAGGTCTGATAATATATGCCTGGTGATTTAGGTTCATCAACCAAAGTCTTGACTCGTTGTCCTAAGATATTATAAACCCTCAAGCTGGTTTGCACTGACTGCTGAGGACCTCCACCTATCCCGATCTCAAATCTTATGGTTGTGGTCGGGTTGAAAGGATTAGGATAGTTTTGACCCAGGCTAAACAATTTGGGAAGCACAACCTCTCCTTTATCCACCGGTATGACCACAGCGGTCGGATCAGCCAAAATTGCCTCTTTCAGGGATAACTGCAATTTCTCATTATCAAAACCTGATTTGGCAGTCACAGGTAAAGAAAGGATACTACCCTGCCCAGGCTCAATCAGTTTATTCTTGCTAAAACGGTAAAATATCACAGTCAAAGTTCCTTGTCCGTCATCTCTGTAGTTAATATCTAAGCTATCTGACCTGGAAGTCAAAACAGGAGCTAAGAAAAGTAGCTGCTGAGGATTATATTTTATCTTTAATTGAACCCCAGCCACAGAAGTTTTTAAGTCAGCCCATACATTAATATTCCCGGAACTGCCCGGTTGTAGTGAATCATACTCTAAGTGCAAATAAGCCAAAGGCTCGCGGTAATTAACAATAGGAGCATTAATCGGTCGTCCTAATATGGTATTAATGACTCCCACCAGATCGCCCACATTTACGCTTGAATCCCGGTTTATGTCAGCAGCTTCTGTCTGTCGGGAGTTAAGAGTCACAGTCCCCAGAATGTAGGCTATTAAACTTACTACGTCCCCTATATTCACCAGAGTATCTAAATTCAAGTCTCCAAATTTATCCACGGTGAAAAACCCATTTGTCACTGCTAACTCTTTTGCCGGCACATTCGGATCAGTGCTTATGGCCTCCCAGGCATTAGTTAAGGTTAAAGGCTTCTTCCCAGATGAGGCTAAAGTATCGACTGACAATCCTAAATATAAGAGAGTGTCTGAACCGGTAGGTATTATCTCGTTGTTCAACCCGAATACCAGGACTGTCACCTGATTGGAGCTGTCCCCTAAATTTGACTTTATGTTAAACCCGCTTATAATGGAAGCTGGCACTAATGAGTCTATATTCACTGAAGCTGAATCATAGTGAAGAGTGAACTGAACTCCGTAGACATCCTGAAGGTTAGTCAGAATCAGAGGAACTAACTTGCCTTTACTTCCTGGAACTCCACCCTTATCTTTGGAAACAACTAACAGATCCTGAGGAACAGCATTTATGTTAATGGTCACAGTCTTCAGAGTGCTGACGCCTTTTTCATCTTTGGCTCTAAAGGTCACACTAACGCTGCCAGGTCCCTGGGTGAAATCAGGAGTAAAACTGAAAGTTTGACTGACGACGCTATCCCCTTTAAC
>JALHSU010000022.1 GCA_022865345.1 Candidatus Zixiibacteriota bacterium | reverse complement strand
GGCAGAAAGAACTTTTGAACTGCTAAAATCCAAACAGGGGAAAATGGTTTGCATAAATGGAGCCACCCAGATAAGGGCAGGAGTAATCAGGCCCGAGGTGGTGATCCCTTATGCTGGTGATATCCACCAGAAAATCGAGACAGAGATATTTGAAAATATCGGCTTGCAGATCGGAAGCCCGGTCCGGGTAATTCGCGAGCCTTATTTCGGCAAATTAGGTGAGGTAGTTGGTCTTCCTTCACCTTTACAAAAACTTGAGTCAGAATCCTCAGCCCGGGTTTTGGAAGTAGAATTCGCAGACAAAAAAAGAGCCATAATCCCCAGGGCAAACGTGGAGATGTTGGAAGAATAAAGGTATGTAAAGAGTCAAACTGGTAAGACAGGCAAGCCAGTGAAAGCAACCTTTTACCTTACCAGAAACGCGGTTAATGAATCGAGGACGTCTGGCTGGATCTCCGGAGAACGGACCGGAAACTGGGAATATCAAAATCTGATATTGTCAGTAGAGCACTGGAAACGACTCTTGGACAACTAAAAACAGGACCAAAGGATAAGCTAATTGGATTCTTTAAAGGTGATTAAAACTTAAAGAGGGCTTAGTATGACCACAAAAAAAGAAACGATTACCCTTAAGGCTTTGGAAATAATCAAAAGTTTTCAAGATGGTATCCGCTACTCCGAACTCGTAAACAAGATTCATGACGAATTACCGGATATACCAACGAACACTATCCATGGAACGGTATGGAATTTAGACGTAAGACTACCCAAGGAAATCTACAAACCAGCCAGAGGATTATTTCGCCACACCACATTTAGAGAACTCGAACCCGGTAAACCCGTAGAATCTAAAATCAGCTCTGCGGTAGCTAAAGTAAAAGAAGAAGAGTTTTATGAACCTTTTGCTGATTGGCTAGTCAATGTACTAGAAGACTGCACAAAAGCAATCCCCCTAGGGGGGACTAAGTTTAAGGACAAATGGGGAACACCCGACGTAGTCGGGATCAGAGAACCACGCAAGAGCGATATCATCAAGCCGGCAACTGAGATCGTATCAGCTGAAATCAAAATAGACTCAAGGGACCTAATCACTGCTTTCGGTCAAGCCTGCTCCTATAAGCTGTTTAGCCATAAATCCTATATAGTAATCCCAAAAGAATCCTCAGAGGAGGATACGGCAAGACTCGATGGTCTTTGCCTCATCTTTGGCATAGGCTTAATTTTATTCGACAGCACAGATCCGGAGAATCCCGAGTTTGATATCAGGGTCAGACCAATTAAGCAGGAACCTGATATGTTCTATGTAAACAAGTATATGAAGTTAATCGAAGACGATTTATTTTCCTAGTCACTGGAAAAAACCCTATGGGAATTAAAAAAAGAACCAAAGAATAAGATCATTGGATTGCTTAAGGCAGATTAAAACTCCGAGTACCAGGATTCAGTAGATCGTTATGTGTATGTTTCAATTCTTGAACCAAAATAGTGGAGCAATTACCGCCTTTTTCTCTATAGTGGTAGGAGCTTCAACCGTTGCCTATGTTATCTTAACAGCGAGGCTGGTGTCTGAAACAAGAAAAATGAGGGAAGCCCAAACCCAGCCTGAAATTTCTATAACCATCGAACCAAGAGGAGAATCCATAAATTGGATAGACCTTATTATCGAAAATACGGGATTGGGAATAGCTGAAAACATAACTTTCAAAGTGGATCCTGACTTTGAATACTTTAAGGGACATTTACTATCCCAGAAAGGTTTCATCAAGAACGGGCTGAAATGCCTTGCTCCTAAACAGAAACGGAGTTTCTTCCTAACTCCTATAGGCACAGGGGAAGAGTACCAACAGAAGATAAAAACGGCCTTCCGAATTAAGGTTTCCTATCAAAATAGTACCGGGACTAAAACCTATATACATGAATATCTTATTGATTTTTCTGAATTAGAGGGTCTAATGGAAGTAAAAACGGATCGTTTTTACAATATATCTGAAGGCATAAAGGGTGTCAAAGAAGCTATTGATAATGTGGTCACTAATTTAGATAATCTTACAAAAGCTATCAATAAGAGGAGGTAGGTAAATGGTGAATCAACCTCTGGAATCGACTACTCAACACCTACCCTTTATGACAGAACCAAAACTTATCCATATCCATACCGTGAAACTAAGTATGTTAATACTGTGAAATGAAGGATGGTTTGGTGTGAAACGAGGCATGCTAATATCTGATCATCGATAATTCGGCTTTTCCCTCAAGGCGGGATTATTTTATGTAAAAAACTCTTGACTAAAGAAACTTATTTGATAAATTAAATGCCGAAATGAAGAAACCTTTTTAATGCCCGGAGGTTCTTTCTGAAGAAAGGGATTATTCAGCGTAGAAGATTCGAAATAGAGGCCAGGGCAACTCATTTTTCTTTTTTAGCCACTAATTTACTTTTAGATTAGTGGTTTTTTGTTTTTGTGGGAGCTTGGAGAAGATAGAGATTTGAAGTCGGGCAAGGGTGCCCGACCTACGAAGAAATGATCCGCCTGAGGCGGACATTCTCGTAGGCGGGGCTCCCGACCCCGCAAAGTTTTTCTAAAATCTCATTACAAACATGTTAAGTAGATTCAGGACCAAAGCTCAGGAAAAGAAACAGATGATCCGCTTTTCTTTTCTTTTTCTTTTCACTCTTCTTTTATTCAGCTCCGCAACAGGTCAAGAGGCAACCCTTCCTCCTTCCCCACCCACTGACGTCATTGCCAAAGATACTCCCAATGATGCTGGTGGGAGCATAACCATAACCTGGAAGAAATCTCTGGATGATATCGGTACAGTCAGGGCAGAAAATAAAGTCAAAGGGTATGAGATCCTGAGGTCAACTGAGAGTGAAGGAGAATACGAGGTTCTGGGCAAGACCACGGCTGGGGCACAAACTTATTTTGACACCCATGCTCATAACGGAGTGCCTTACTATTATAAGGTAAGAGCCCTGGGCATACAATCTTTTTCAGAATCTCTTCCCAGCGCACCAGCTAAAGCTAAAGCTCAGTGGATTGACTGGAGGAGAAGATACACTTTCCTTTTAGCTTTGATCTTAGCCCTGTCCATTGTCTATTTTATCAATCAGGCAAAATCCGGAAAACAGCTTTTCATCCGCAAGATAGCTGGATTAGAGGCGGTAGAGGAAGCGGTAGGCAGGGCAACTGAGATGGGCAGAAAGATATTCTATATTCCTGGAATATCGGATATGGACAGTATGCAGACCATAGCCGCGGTCACCATTTTAGGCCAGGTGGCTAAGAAGACCGCAGAGTACGAGGCAAAACTGGAAGTTCCAACCTCTCGCTCCCTGGTTATGGTCTCCTGCAGGGAAACCATAAAAGAGGCTTATTCCAACGCAGGCCGACCTGATCTGTACAACGAGAACATGGTCTATTATCTGACTGACGACCAGTTCGGCTATACCGCAGCAGTGGATGGGCTTTTCGTAAGGGAAAAGCCAGCCGCGGTCTTTCTGCAGGGTCAGTTCTATGCCGAATCCTTGATCTTAGCTGAGACCGGCAATTACGTGGGAGCAATCCAGATCGCAGGGACTGCTCAGCCAGCCCAGCTCCCCTTTTTCGTGGCAGCCTGCGATTACACCCTGATCGGGGAAGAGCTTTTCGCCGCCTCAGCCTATCTTTCCAGGGACCCGAAGCTTTTGGGAAGCTTAAAAGGCCAGGACGTGGGAAAATTTATTTTCCTTTTCTTCATAATAGTCGGCTCTTTATTTATAACCTTTGGCATTTACGATTTGAGTTTCTTATTCCGTTAGTTTTTCAGGAGAAGACTTAAGATGCGCAGAGAAGTCCCTTTAGCTATAACTGCCATAGTTGGATTTGCCTTGATAATCGTCTATTTCATACCCCATCCTCCTTTCAACCACTCTAGAGATTTTTTTGAGGACCTGTTCTTCATTATAGCCGCCTTCGCTATCTGGCTGGGGTGTTTGAATCTTCTGAAAGTAAATGCGGATAAAGTCTATCGCCAGAAAAAAGGCTGGCTTTTCAGCCTGGTAGTCTGGTTTGGTTTTTTCCTGATGGTTATTGTAGGTTTCTGGGAGGGAAGGGGCTTTATGAATCCGGGCACCACTTTTTATTACCTGTATGACAAGCTCTATTATCCTTTGAATGCTACCATGTTTTCCATTTTAGCTTTCTTTGTAGCCTCAGCCTCTTACCGAGCCTTTAGAGCCAGGAACAAAGAGGCAACTATACTTCTAATCGCCGCCTTGTTTGTAATGTTAGGAAGGGTTCCGTTTGGCTATTATCTTTCCTCCTGGCTTCCTGAAGGGTGGAGGTTGGGAAATATAACTGACTGGATTATGGATTTCCCTCAAACCGCTGCTCAGCGGGCTATAATGATAGGGATCGCCCTGGGAATAGTTTCCTCCTCTCTCCGGGTTTTGTTAGGTCTGGAGAGGACCTTTGCCAGCGGAGAATGAGACAGGTTTTTGAGGAGAGAAGATGAATTTTTTAGAAAAGCTCTTAGCCCTTGACCGCAGGATAATCTTCCTTTTCATCGCTATTGCCGTAGCCTTGCCTTTGTTTTTTACGGTCAAATTACATATTGAGGTTACGCCGGTTGTCAGGAATTTACATAATGCCCTGGAAGCCTTACCTCCCGGGTCTAAGGTCTTGGTATCGTTGGATTATGATCCGGGCTCTATGCCTGAATTACAGCCTATGGCTGAGTCTTTTTTCCGCTACTGCTTTATGAGGGATTTAAAGATAATCATCATAGGGCTGTGGCCTAACGGGCCTATCCAGGCTAATTCAGCCTTAGAGATCATCCTGAATGAACCTGACATAAAGAAGAAAAACCCGAAGTATGGCATAGATTACGTGAACTTAGGATATACTGCCGGAAACGAGGTGGTGATCGAGAGGATGGGTAGCGATATTCCTGTCACCTTCCCTAAGGATTACAGTGGAAATAAAACTGAGGACCTTCTTCTGATGAAGGGGGTCAAGAATTTCAACAATATAGATTTCGTCTATAACCTTTCAGCCGGTTATCCTGGAACAGTTGAATGGGTCTTATTCGGGGTCGACCCTTACAAGATAAAGTTAGGTGCCGGGAACACCGCAGTCCAGGCTCCTCAGATTTACCCTTATCTCAACAGCGGACAACTCGTCGGGCTTTTAGGCGGTATGAAAGGTGGGGCGGAATTCGAGATCGCTACCGGAAAACCGGCTAAGGCAGTAAAATTTATGTTCTCTCAATCAGTGTCCCATGCGCTTATCTGTTTTTTCATCCTGATCGGTAATTTCGCTTATTTTGCTACCAGAAAGAAGAAAGGTTCATAAATAAAGAGGAGAAGATGATGGAAAGGATCGGGATCTGGATAGCGGCTTTACTCACCCTGGGGATTTTCAGCTTTTTATATAAGGACAATCCATTCTATAAGTTTTGCGAATCTTTATTTGTCGGGATCTCAGCAGGATACTGGTTTGTGACCACTTTCTGGCAGGTCTTTATGCCCAAGCTTGCAGATAACTTGGTCGCTGGCAGATTTTATTATATGATTGGAGCCATCTTTGGGGTGCTGATGCTCCTACGCCTTTTCCCAAAGATCGGATGGCTCTCCAGGTGGTCCTTAGCCTTGGTGGTGGGAACGACTGCCGGGCTTTATTTCACCCGTTACCTGGTGAGCAACGGAATGGTCCAGGTGCAATACACCATCGTCCCCCTTTACGTAAAAGGCAACTTATCTCAGACCATAGGCAATTTAGTTATAGTGATCGGGACCTTTAGCGGCTTGATCTACTTTTTCTTTTCCAAGGAACACAAGGGCGCTTTTGGCGGTTTGGCCAAGCTGGGGATTTGGTTTTTGATGCTTTCTTTTGGTGCCTCTTTCGGGTATACGGTTATGTCCAGAATGTCGCTTTTGATCGGCAGGATGGATTTTCTTTTGGGGACCTGGCTGGGATTGATTCGATAGAAATTAACTTATGTAAATATAGTAGTTACAGAAAGGTCAATATGAGAAAGAAAAACCTGAAAATTTATTTGATCTTGATGTTTTTCTGCTTCCTGATTTTACCTTTAAGTCAGATTTTAGCTCAGGATGACACCCTACCTCCAACCCCTCCCACTGAGGTCAAGGCTGGTGATACTCCGAATGATAACGGGCATTCCATCACTGTTGCCTGGAAGCTTTCAGCAGATGACGGTTCTGGCAAGAAAAATGTGGCAACATACGAGATTTTAAGGTCAGAATCACCTGCTGGCGAGTTTGTAGTCCGGGGGATGGTGCCTGCTGGTAATAACACCTATCAGGATAGAGGTGCTAAGGAAAAGGAGGATAAAAATTATTTCCCTCCTCACAAGGATTTCTATTACAAAGTCAGGGCCAAGACCTTAAAATCTTATTCAGAATCTGAGGTGATCGGACCAGCCCAGGCCTATGGGCAGTGGTTCCATATCGGAAAGCTTCCGGTATTTGTGGGAACTTTAGCCTTTACCATAATGGTGTTGGCTTTCATAGGTCTGGCGCGAAAGGGCAAAGAGTTTTACGTAAGGCCTCTCGCAGGTATAGATGCGGTGGATGATGCTATCGGTAGAGCTACGGAGATGGGAAGACCTATACTTTATATCCTGGGCTTGGGAACTGCGGCAGATATTGCTACTATCGCCTCATTTACCATACTGAATAGAATTGCCAAAAAGACAGCTGAGCATAAAACCAAAATCATTGTCCCCTGTAATGACCCGATCGTTATGTCTGTTGCTCAGGAGACGGTAAAAGCAGGATATCTGGATGCTGGCAGGCCGGACATGTACAAAGAGGAGAATATATTCTATCTGACCTCCATGCAATTTGCCTATGTGGCAGCAGTTAATGGTATAATGCTTAGAGAAAAAACTGCAACCAATTTTTATTTAGGGAAATTCTATGCCGAGTCTTTGATTTTGGCTGAGACCGGCTCAGTGGCTGGCTCTATCCAGATCTCCGGCACAGATGAACTTGCCCAGATACCTTTTTTTGTGGCGGCAACTGATTTCACTTTAATCGGAGAGGAGCTTTATGCCGCATCTGCCTATTTAGGCAGGGAGCCTTTGCTTTTAGGGGCTTTGAAAGCTCAGGATTTAGCCAAGGCTATAGTGATGTTAAGCTTAGCCTTGGGAGCTCTGGCAGCCAGCTTTCATTTTGGCTTCTTTTTGAAATTGTTTACAGTTCAAATGTAAAAATATAGGAGAACCCTGATGCGCAGACAACTTCCCATCTTAATAGTATTCGTCTCCGGCGTTTTCATGATCATCCAGTATTTTATACCTCACGAATCGTTTGAGTTTATTTATGAATATGCTATGGACTGGATAATAATCATCGGGATCTTCGCCATGCTTTTAGGTCTGTGGAGCTTGACCCGGGTAAGTGTGTCCAAGGTCCAGACCAAAGCCCCGGGCTGGGGGTTTTCAGTGATGACCCTTGTCGGACTGGCTACTATGCTTTTCTTGGGGATATATAAAGGGAACCAAAGCATAGCCGAAGGGACTTTGTTCATGGATATCTTCTGGAATATCTACACCCCTATTCAGGCTACCATGTTCGCTTTACTGGCTTTCTACATCGCCTCAGCTGCTTATCGAGCCTTCAGGGCCAGAACTGTTATGTCAACAATTCTTCTGGTAACCGCTTTAGTGATTATGCTGAGGTTGATCCCTTTGGGTCCACTCTCCGGCATAAATCAAACCCTGGCCTCCTGGATTTTGACTGTACCAAATATGGCAGCCAAAAGAGCTATCTGGATAGGTATAGGTTTAGGTGCCACAGCTACCTGTTTGAAGATCATCTTCGGCATCGAGAGAGCTTACATGGGAAAGGACTGATAGGCTATAATCCAACGGCTGAAAGCAATAGTTGAATGGAGGAATAAAAGATGACTTTTTATGAAAGGCTAATGCAGTTAGACCGGAGATGGATCTATTTGGCAGTAGCCATTGCTGTGATCATACCGGTCCTTTTACCTTTTAAAGTTCCGGTCTATGTCACCCCTGAGGTGAGAAGCGTTTACAATTTCGTGGAGAATACCCAGCCGGGTGAGATAATTTTTCTGGCGATCGATTATGACCCCAATGCCATGGCGGAATTGCATCCCATGGCCAAATCCATTATGAGGCAGGCTTTTTCTAAAAACATAAAACTGATAATCTCAGCTTTGTCCCAGAACGGTCCGGGTATGGCGGAACAGTTGATCTCCCAGATCTCCAAGGAGTACAACAAAAAAAACGGGGTGGATTATGTCTATTTAGGATATAAGCCCTATTTTGGTATCGTGATCCTGGCTATGGGCCAGAATTTTCGCATCCCTTTTCCTACTGATTACTATGGCACTCCTTTAGATTCTCTGCCGATGATGGATGGGGTGAGAAACTACGATGATGTCAAAGGGATAATCGACATCGGGGGAAGTAACATCACCGAGTACTGGATAAATTATGCCAACGGACGTTATAAGGCAAAAGTGGCTTTAGGGGTGACCGGGGTTATGACCGCGGACTATTATCCTTTTCTCCAATCCGGTCAGGTCTTCGGCATCTTAGGTGGTTTGAAAGGGGCATCCGAGTATGAGAGATTGACCAAGCGTGAAGGCGAGGCTACTGAGGGGATGAGCATTCAGACTGTGGCTCATTTAGTGGTTATCGCTTTCATCCTCATTGGAAATATCGGATTTTTTATGTCTAAAAAGAAAAAATAAAAAGGTAAGGAGGAAAGAGTAATGGTTACTGATTTAACAACTGCGATCTGGAATACCGTAGCCGTATTTTTGACCTTTTGTATCTTCTCCTTTCTATATAAAGACAACCCATTTTATAAGATCGCCGAGCACATAGTGGTGGGGGTTTCTGCGGGTTATTTTGCCGCGCTCCTTTTATGGGATGGTCTGGTACCTAAACTCTGGGAGCCGGTGGTAAAACAGGGGAAATGGTATTATCTTATTCCCGGGTTCTTAGGGCTTTTGATGTGGACCCGTTTTTCCAAGAGATATTCCTGGATCTCCCGTTTTTCCATCGCCTTCTATATGGGCATAGCCACCGGCGTGGCAGTTCCCCTTTACGTGCAGAACTATGTGCTCAGACAGCTGAGCTCCACTATGTTGCCAGTACACTTCCAGAACCTGACCGGGATTTTTAATCTTTTGATCATTTTGGGGGTCTTGTGCTCCTTGATTTACTTCTTTTTCTCCAAGGAACACAAAGGCGCGATGGGTCTCGCTGCCAGGGTAGGGATCTGGAACTTGATGGTCGGTTTTGGAGCAGGATTTGGCTTAACCGTAATGGGAAGGGTATCTCTACTAATCAACAGGGTCCAGTTTCTGGAGGATTATTTTCCTTCGCTTATAAGATTCATCAGGTGATCAAAGAATTGATCTAACTAAAAAAAAATGAAAAAGCGTTTTCCTTTTAAAATTTTCAGCTTAATCCTTTTTTTTATTTTCTGCCTGTCCCTTGATGGTTTTGCCCAAGGCACAAACCCTTCATCCCCGCCCTGGTTTGATAAGGACCGGCTTAATGTTTTCATAGTTCTGGCTTTATTTTTTGCCTTTGTGCTTTATTTCATAAATCGTGCCCAGAAAGGGAAATC
>JALHSU010000021.1 GCA_022865345.1 Candidatus Zixiibacteriota bacterium | reverse complement strand
TAGGGCGTGATGAAAAGCCCTTTTGAAGTCATTGCGAGGAGTCCTATGGACGACGAAGCCCATCTGGGCTCGCAATGACAGCCTTCTGCACTTTTTCTACAGTTCCTTTTAGATTCTCCAGTGTAGAGACGCACCCGCCTCTGTGTTCTACTTCACAATTTTGGTAACAGGTTTAAACCCGCGTAGGGGCGGAGTTCATCTCCGCCCGAAGGTGATGGGTGGAGGCAAGCTCCACCCCTACGCGATATCTGTTTAAATAACAACACCTTCTTAAATATGATTGCGATTTCATTGTTCTCCACCTTATTTCCAATTTCTTCCTTAGAGCATTTTTTATAATAAACCGTTACCGAAATAGTGAAAAACTACACTCAGGCGAATGCATCTCTACATCTAAAATCTTTCAGACTTAACTATTTTCTCTATCCATAAGATCCAGGCACTGAGGAGGATCAGAATTAAAGCCACCTGCCAAAAATAAAGATGCATAAATTCAAAGGCTGATGGTCGGTAATTGGAGACGACTGTTATAACAACCATCCTTAAGATGTTGACTAAAAATATGAACGGGATACCTAAGAAAACACCCCAGAGTTTCTTTTTAAAACTGGCTGGATAAGCCAACATTGCCGCTAAGAAAATAAATATCTCATAGAGTCCGGTGCACTCGGCTATAATTTCGACGGAGAAGTTTTTTAGACTTAAAAACTTCTGGCTTACCCGTGCTCCCATTCCAAAAAGATTTAAAACCAGACCGACTGAATGAGCAGTAGCTATTTCTATTTTTTCAATGGGTGAGGATAAGAATTTATCTGCGGTTAAGGAGAATAAAATGATTAAGAGAATCAGCAATCCTATAAATAAAAGGACAAATCGTAAAATTGCTTTGGAAGCTTTGCTTCTTTTTTCTTCTTTGGGAATGGATTCTTTTCTATTATCAGTGATTGGTCCTTTTGGCTTTTTTTTCATATGGTGTAAGGGTAGGTAAGGAAATTTAGTTTGTCAAGTTTTTTTATGGAAACCTGTCCGAGAAACGGATCCATAGGAAAGGTTTCCGCTACATAAAAATCTTCTCCAATGTACCGGTAGGTCAGACATTCCTGTGGCTACGTGGCTACGCCTCCGTAGGACAGGCTTTGCTCTCTGACAGCGAAAAAAATAGACAAGAATGTCTATTTTACCAATTATGTAGCGGAAGGCCGTCAAGGTCTTGAGACTTCACCCTTCCATTTTTCTGAAAAAAAGTCCTCCCAGCAGATTAATTTGATTAACTCGAATTTGACCTTGAGGCTGATAAATCTGTTACCATAATCTGCTTAATCCGTTTACTCCGCTGTGAATTTTCTCATAATCATTATAAACCCCCTTTAGACTGATACTAAAGGGGGTTTATGTTTTGCTATCCTCACCCTGTATTTAGGCTGTTACAGGTTTTCTCCTCAACCAGAGATAGACACCGGCCACAATAATCAAAGCAATCAGAATGATCAAACCCCATTGAGTGAGACCTGGTTCGAAATATAGAAGACTTGTAGTATATACGGAGTCAGCCACGGCACGAGTGAAGCCTGTGACATCTGTTAAGGTGGCCTGTACCTTAACGGCACCTGCGATCCCTGTCCAAGTTGTATCCCATTGTGTAGCACCATTTGTTCGGGTAATCTTAAGTGTGTCAAGTGTAACGTCAAAGGAATCCTTATTCCGGAGCACTATATTGTAATTCTTATGTACAGTTACTGTATCCACCACACCTGCCACAATATACCTGCATTGATTGCTTCCCAGATCGTGCTTAGTGGCAATTGTGATATTAAAAGTCACTGCTGCCATTATATTTCCCTCTGTCACGGCCAGAAAAGTAATCAGTATCAAAATCACAGACATTTTTCGAAACATAATTTCCTCCACCTGCGAATTGACATATAGTTAATTTGTAAAAAATCGCTATCTAAAAAGATCAAAAGGAAGGTATAGGTGGTCCCCGCAGTTGTGGAATGAGAAAAAATCTTTGAGAGAAAAGATGGCATTTCTTTACAAAATCCCATGATAGCTCTGAAATTGAAAACTCTGAGGTCTGAGCTTTAAAGGCTTTTGCCACATATTCAATGGCTTTAATTAAAAGAGAGTTTAGAAGAACTACTATAAAAGAGATGATCCCGAAACCAAACAGGGTTACCAGTCTCAAAATAAAGGGAGTCGTAGGTGTAGAATGAGTAAGTAATCCGCTGGTGTAACCGAGTTTGATTAATGCCAGCTCAAAGAACACCCATAAGCCGGACACGATTACAGGATTAAATCCAAAGAACTGTTTTGCAATTCCTACTCCCCAGCCCCACAGGGCAAAAAGGAGCGTTCCG
>JALHSU010000020.1 GCA_022865345.1 Candidatus Zixiibacteriota bacterium | reverse complement strand
TCTGATGATTTCATAGACCTGGGAGCAGGGCCACTTTTGAAGAGATAATTGATGAAATAGATTACGTCAGGAACATTCACATAACCATCATAATCTATGTCTCCCGGATTACATCTTATTTTGGGCGCAGATCCGTTCTTGAATAGATAATTAACCAGGTAAACTATATCCGATACCGTAGTAACACAGTCAGCATTGATATCACCGGCCGGGGGCGGAACTGGTTCCGGGCCATTTTTAAAAATAAAATTAACTAGAAAGATGACGTCATTAGTATTTATTTTCCCGTCTCCATTTACATCACCCTCTTTACCAGAAGGAGGAATAACCGGACGAGGCATTACCTTTATCTGAACCATGTCAGTATCAGCCAACCCTGTCCCATCGTTTACTATGAAGGTATCAGTATAAGGAGAGTTCTGAGTATCTGCCGGGACTGGTACCCAAGTAAAGAATCCGGTATCAGGTGATGGATGGGGCACAGTATAAAAATCACCCACTCCAATTTTACTAATGGTCAGAATATCCAGAACGTCCCCATCTGTGGCAAAGACTTTGAAGCGCAAGGTATCACAAAGAGTATCACAAAAAACTTGCTGTATACCAGGAACCGTGATAGTAGGAGCAGTGCTTATAGTGAAATTAGCATCGCTCATATCTGAGGGTATTCCAGTGGCTGTGTCTGAGATTTTTACCCTGGCCTGAGTTGTAGGTGTGTTGGGTATTGTCCAGGGATGAACCCCATCATCGGGAGTACTGGGAACGATTGTATTCCAGGTTGAACCGGCATTAGTGGAATATTCTATTTTTACGTTATTGCTGAAGTTCTGAGAGGTCCAGGTGATATCGTTCGTACTTCCCACCCTCCAGTTTTCCCCACCATTAGGAGAATTGACTGAAATGCTGGGAGTTACCGGGTTACCCAGACAACCTTTGACAAAAGCAGGCACGAATCCTATCGAGGTAGCTGAAGGCACAAGCTCTAAGCCTGCGCTGCCTCCCGTGACAGGCCACTGGGTACTATCTACTGGCACGTATTTGGTTGAATCCCAGCCAGCACCGGTACTGAAGTACAATTTAGCCACGATTCCATTTCCTGCTGTCAACCCTGTTCCAAACCAGATCCCGAATATCTGTAATCTGTGTTTATTATTTTGAATGCATTCAGGACAGTAGGATTTATCGCTCTTCAAAGTTGCACCTGCAGCCCTTGTACCAACAAAACTTATCGAATCGCAGGTGACATCCAGAGTGCTGGTGGTATCCGGAAATACCAGTGGGATGGTGAATGCACCCAACTCTTCATCGTTAGTTATATAGACGTTTACAACTACATGGGAATTAGGTGTAACCTTGTTCAGACACTCTACTCTGACTGTATCTGGGACGCCCGCATCCTGAGCCATCGCCAAAATGGGAATCAGAATAAGCAGTAGTGCCCCAAAAAGTGTCCCGCATTTCTTCATTTAAACCTCCTTGTTATGTTTTCAAAATTGTGTCATTAATGAAGGAAAGTTTTAAGTTTTCAAATTTATCAAAAAAAAAGGTGATAAAAATCCGGTTCAATTTCTTATGGATCAAATTAAGCTAAAGTATAAATTTTGTCAAGTATTATTTCATTTACAATTCGAATGGAATTCTAAACTGGAAAACTTTTTGTTATTTATCTAAGGTATTTACAGTAATTTTTTGAAATTTGAATCCAGTCTCGACTCTTTGACTCGGTACTATCTTCTAAGAAAGTCGATTTTTACATTGGAACACTTTCGGAGACATTCCTAAGTTTATGGTTTCTAACAGCTTATAGTCCAATAAAACTAATATAAAAAAATTTAGAAAAACAAAAATAGTCCTTGACAAAAAAATATAGGAGTTTATATTGTAACTGAAATAGTTAGAAAGATTTACCCCTTCTAACACACATAGAATTTCTTCAAAAAGATTACCAGAAAATTAGGGTGTTTTTTTGTCTTTTTTTTCAAGAGGATAAAAGTATAATCAGGATTGTTAAAATTTTGAACAACCATTGTTAGTCGTTGACTTGAAATATTTTTCAGCTTTTGTGATTAGAATTGCATAACAAATATTTTGAAATTATGATGGCTTTCGAAATAGGCAGTATCTTCTTAATTGTCAAATGGATATGCAGGTGGGAAAATCTCTCATTTTGCTTTTCAAATGGGCACTTAAATTGCGATAATTCACAATATTGGATGATATATAAACATAAAGACAAGGGGAAAACAACATGAAGAAATGGCTAAAGCTTTTAAGCCTTGCCATCTTTTTGACTTTAATAACCTCAATAATAGCCAATGCCTACTATTGGCCACCTTCAAATATCCCACCTGGTCCTCCGCCTAACTATACCCAGATCGATACGACTTATTTTATGGGTGCACCTGGTTCACTCAAGTGTCCTCCAGACACCGGCAAAGTGTTTATCTGGTATGCTAATGGCTTATGGCAGATTGCGAACCGTGTTTTCTCTGAAAATTCCTGGGAACAGTATCACGCCTACATTTTAGTGCGTATGGATCAGCCGCCGACTCCTAATGTAAACGTTTTTACTGAGCACTTTGACCTTTCCAACTCCACTAGTCCAGGCAACTGTTACAAGGAGAATGACAGGTGGGGCTGGAAGCCATGGGGAGGTAATCTATATGAGATTTGGTGGGATGTATCCACGCGTGAGTGGCATGAAGGGGATGGAAGCATAGAAGCTTTTATGAAGTTTAAAATTGCCGGTTGCGCTGTTGATTTTAACATCTGGTCCAGCGGGCACAACGGTTATTTTACAGCTGACATGATTTGCCTTGGTGCTAACGGAAAACCGCTCACAACTATTCCTGAATTTTATGATTACTTCCCGGGGATTTCTGATCCCTATCAGTCTCAAGCCGGAAATTCTCCAGGTAATGACCCAAACGTTACGATCTTTACCAAAAAAGACGACGTACTACGGGCATATAATAAGCTCGGGCTTATCAGTGCAACGGTTAGTTACCCGTGCGATCCCTACAAAACTTTTGGCAACTATGGTCCAAGATATAGCGGAACTTTTGCCTATGAAGGAAATGGAGTACAGTTTTCCACCAAGTGCGTAGAAGCGCTGAATCATAATCCCAACCTTATATTACCCGAGGATCCCGTTTTACTAGTTGGAGAAGGAAGCTCTGTTTACGTTCCGATTTTTGCCTCTGATCCGGATCCTGAAGATACAATAACTATACAGAAGATTTTCGGAGCAGGTATTTATACCCCGAAAACCGGCCCAACTCCTATCAGCGATACAATGTCTTTTGTACCGGACACAAGTGGACGATACAAGTTCATCTTCAAAACCACGGATAACCATGGATTAACCAATTATGATACCACCTATTATACCATTACTATAAACACTCCTCCGGTAGTTTCGGCACCTGATTCTTCCAAGTTCTTATGCAATCCTGATACCATCCGGTTTAACGTTAGTGGAACAGATACCGATCCCAATGATACTTTAAAGTTGGAATTAATCTCCAGTCCTGGTATCTTCACCACTGTGAATGGTCCTTCTCCGGTGAGTGGCACTTTGAAGTATTATGTAACCGCCACTGGAACTTATAATTTCATTTTCAAAGTAACAGACAAGTATGGAGCAGTAGATTATGATACTGCCTCCTGGTTTGTGATAAAGGATGCCACTACACCGGTAGTAACTGCTCCTGATTCCAGCAAGACCTTGTGTGGACCCGACACCATAAGGTTCACCGTTAGTGCTACAGATGCTAATCCTTATGATACTTTAAAATTATACAAGTATTCTGGACCAGGGACCTTCTATCCAGACACCGTTAAAGGTAATCCGCCTTTATCTGGTGAGCTGAAATATTATGTGACTGCCAGCGGGACTTATAATTTCATCTTCAAGACGATGGACAAGTGCGGCAGGTATGATTTTGACACAGCCACCTATGTCATCAATATGAACACCCCGCCAGTGGTCACTGCACCTGATTCATCCAAGTTCTTCTGCGGACCTGATACTATAAGGTTCACAGTTACTGCTACCGATCCGAACTCTGGCGATACTTTGACCTTGTCCGGTCCAGGGATAGCAACTCCGATCAAGGGACTTTCTCCTTTATCTGCCAATATTAAGATTTATGTCAGTTCAGCCGGGACTTATAATTATATCTATACAGTAAGTGACAAGTGCGGCGCTTCAGATGCTGATACTGCCACTTGGACAATAACTATGAACTCACCGCCTGTAGTCACTGCACCGGACAACAGCAAGTTCATCTGCAGTCCTGGGGATAGTGTTAACTTCAGTGTCAGCGCTACAGATCCAAATACTGGACAGAACTTAACATTGGAGAAGACTTCAGGTCCAGGCAGTTTTGCTACAGTCAACGGTGCCTCTCCTTTAAGCGGCATCCAGAAGTGGGCACCTACAACAGCAGGCACTTATAACTTCATTTATAAAGTTACTGATGCTTGCGGTACAGTAGATTATGACACAGCTACCTGGGTGATAACTTTCAATACACCACCAGTAGTCTCAGCTCCGGATTCAAGTAAGTTCCTATGCAATCCTGACACTATTAGGTTTAATGTCAGTGCTACAGATGCAGATCCCAATGATACTCTAAAGTTAGAATTAGTTTCCAGCCCTGGCATTTTCTCTACTGTTACCGGACCTTCTCCTGTAAACGGAACCCTGAAATATTATGTTACCGCCACTGGAACTTATACCTTTATCTTCAAGGTAACTGACAAGTGTGGAGCGGTAGATTATGATACGGCCTCCTGGTTTGTGATAAAGGATGCTACCACACCAGTGGTTACCGCTCCTGATTCCAGCAAGACCTTATGTGGTCCCGACACCATAAAGTTCACTGTTAGTGCCACTGATGCTAATCCTTATGATACTTTGAAATTATACAAGTATTCTGGACCAGGGACCTTCTATCCAGACACAGTTAAAGGTAATCCGCCTTTATCTGGAACGTTGAAATATTATGTGACTGCCAGCGGGACATATAATTTCATCTTCAAGGCAATGGATAAGTGCGGCAGGTATGATTTTGACACAGCCACCTATGTCATCAATATGAATACTCCGCCGACTGTCACTGTACCTGATTCATCCAAGTCCTTCTGTGGACCTGATACTATCAGATTCACAGTCACAGCCACTGATCCGAACACAGGTGATACCTTAACCTTATCAGGGCCAGGGATAGCTACTCCAATCAAGGGACTTTCACCGCTGTCCGCTAACATTAAGATCTATGTTAGTTCAGCGGGGACTTACAATTATATCTATACAGTAAGTGACAAGTGTGGCTCTTCTGATGCAGATACTGCTACCTGGACGATTACCATGAACTCACCGCCTGTAGTCACTGCACCGGACAACAATAAGTTCATCTGCAATCCAGGGGACAGCGTTAACTTCAGTGTTAATGCAACAGATCCAAATACCGGACAGAACTTGACCTTACAGAAGACCTCAGGCCCTGGCAGTTTTGCTACAGTCAATGGAGTTTCGCCTTTAAGCGGAACCCAGAAGTGGGCACCTACATCCTCTGGCACTTACAATTTCATCTATAAGGTAACTGATACTTGTGATGCAGTGGACTATGATACAGCCACGTGGACAATTACTATTAACTCGGCACCTACAGTTACCGCACCAGATTCATCCAAGTCCTTCTGTGGACCAGATACCATCAGGTTCACCGTTACCGCCACTGACCCGAACTCTGGTGATACCTTAACCCTGTCCGGTCCTGGGATACCTTCACCAATCAAGGGACTTTCACCTTTGTCAACCAATATTAAGATTTATGTCAGTTCAGCCGGGACTTATAATTATATCTACAGCGTGACTGATAAGTGCGGCGCCTCAGATGCTGATACTGCTACCGGGACCATTACTATGAACTCACCACCTGTGGTCACTGCACCTGATTCCAGCAAGTTCTTCTGTGGACCTGATACTATCAGATTCACAGTTACAGCCACTGATCCGAACTCAGGTGATACCTTAACCCTGTCCGGTCCTGGGATACCTTCGCCAATCAAGGGACTTTCACCTTTATCCGCTAACATCAAAATCTATGTCAGTTCAGCCGGGACTTATAACTATATCTATACTGTAACTGACAAGTGCGGTGCTTCGGATGTGGATACTGCTACCTGGACTATTACCATGAATTCAGCTCCTACAGTCACTGCTCCTGACTCCAGTAAATTCTTCTGCGGACCCGATACCATCAGATTCAGGGTTACAGCTAATGACCCGGATGCAGGTGATACCATAACTTTATCTGGTCCAGGGATACCTGTTCCAATTAAAGGGGTCTCCCCTGTTTATGCAGATGTTAAATTTTATATCAGCTCAGGTGAAACTTATAAATATGTCTACCAGGTAACCAATCACTGCGGGTCTGCAGTCTATGATACTGCTACCTGGACTATTACCATGAACTCACCACCTGTGGTCACTGCTCCCGATTCAACTAAATCTTTCTGTGGACCAGATACCATCAGGTTCACAGTGACCGCCACTGATCCGAACTCAGGTGATACCTTAACCCTGTCCGGTCCTGGGATACCTTCACCAATCAAGGGACTTTCACCTTTGTCAACCAATATTAAGATTTATGTTAGCTCTGCAGGAACTTATGGCTACATTTATACTGTAACAGATAAATGTGGTGCCTCAGATGCTGATACTTCTACCTGGGTGATTAGCATGAACACTCCCCCAATCGTAAATGCTCCGGATTCGACCAAAAAACTCTGTCAGCCTGACACCATAAGATTCAATGTCACAGCCACAGATGCTCAATCCGATTCCATAACCTTAGAAGGTCCTGGAATATCACCGTCGAAGAAAGGCGTTTCTCCCTTATCTGCTCAGGTGAAATTCTACATCTCAACTGCTGGCACCTATACTTATATCTATAAGGTAACAGATGCTTGCGGGGCAGTGGATTATGATACCGCGGTCTGGAACGTAAGCATCAATCATCCTCCAGTTGTAATTGCCCCGGATTCAAGTAAATCTCTCTGCTCCCCGGATACCATAAGATTCTGTGTGACAGCTAACGATCCAGATGTGGGAGACACTCTTATCTTGGAAGGGCCAGGGATTCCCTCACCCAAGACCGGGATTACAAATGTCTCAGCATGTGTCAAATTCTACCTCAGCTCGTCTGGAACCTATAATTATGTATACAAAGTAACCAATGGTTGTGGGGCTGTGGATTATGATACCGCCACCTGGACAGTCACCATTAATAGCCCGCCGACACTTAGTCTACCACAGTCCATAACTGCTTGCTTGGGTGACACAGCGAGGCTGACCGTGACCGGAACCGATCCAGATAACAACTATAATATCACTTTAGAGAAGCTGTCAGGAGTGGGCAACTTCATCACCCTTAATGGAAAACCACCGTTGTCTGGTAGCTGGACCTGGGTACCAGGAGCTTCTGATACTCTTTCCAACCCTCATCTGGTAGTTTTCAAGGTAACTGATAACTGCGGAATCTCTGTGCTTGATTCGGTCTACGTGGTAGTCCAGAACTGCGCCTGCGATATCTTTGTGAAGATCGGAGAAGATAGCTGCGCCAACCCCGGAGATACAGTCTCAATACCGATTCTGCTCAAGACCTCAGTTCAAATAGGTGGATTCGATTTAAGGATTGAGTTTGATCCCACGGTGTTATCTTTTATGAAGGTCACCCGTGGCAGCGGGCTTCCTTCTGGCTGGGAGTACTTCACCTACAGACAGCTCCCTTGTCCTATGTGTGGATGCTGTAAGTACAAACTTCTTCTCTTAGGCATCTACGACTTGAAGAATACGCAAGCAGGAGTCCCCATTGAGCCCAGCTCGGATTATATAGAGGTGGCCAGAGTCAAATTCCAAGTTGCCTCTAATAATAACCTGAGAGGATTCTTCGCCAATGTTTGTTTCGAATGGGATCAGGGCAACTGCACTCAGAACTCATTCACAGATGTAAGTGGTTATAAGTTGTATGTATCTTCTAACCCGGATCAATTCAGTTATGCCGATTGCGATACACAGTTCCACGCTGGAAACGAGGTTTCAAACCGGGTCTGCTTCGAGGATTGCGGAGGGATTCAGATTTGCACTACGGGTGAGAAGAAGAGAGGAGACATCAACCTCAACTTGATAACTTATGACCCAGGTGACGTAGTTCTGTTCTCCAGCTACTTCATCAGAGGCACCAGCGTGTTCACCATCGATCCTCCGGTTCAGATTGCCAACACCGACATCAATGCTGACGGATTCCCGCTCTCCTTGAGCGATTTCGTCCTGATGCTGAGGATTATGGTTAACGATGCTACCGCGATACCGAAGCCAACTCCAGGTTCAGATTTAGCCACCATCTATATGATAGGTGACAAAGTCTCTACCAATGCCAATCTGGGTGCTGCTCTGTTTGTGTTCGAGGGAGATGTGAAGGTTAGCACCGACCTGAAGAACGAGCAGGGTGTGGTAAACAACCAGACCAGAGTATTGGTCTACATGTCCGGTTCTGGCATG
>JALHSU010000019.1 GCA_022865345.1 Candidatus Zixiibacteriota bacterium | reverse complement strand
CACTACAGAATCCGAAGTAACATTCAAAGTACCCCAATTCCTAAATGTTCCCGATACTATGTTGTCTGGCTCAAAGCGAGGGATGGTAAACGTGGCTATCTTACGATTGTCTAAGATACCTCCATTGGTCAACATAAAGTCCGTAGCATTGGCAAAAGTTAAATTGGTCTCTGTAATAAACGAAGCACTGCTATCCACCCAGACCTTTGGCACATTTAACGTCAACCCTTTGCCATAGGTTGTCACTGAACTGCTCCGCCCTATCAATTTCGGAGTGGTCAGCGAGGTACTATCCGATAAGGTCAGTTGAGTTGAACTCCCTCTTACCAGCAATGAGTCTAATACGGTCAAGTGTTTCACCAAAGAACCTATGGTAAACTTCGCACCATTCTGGATCGACGCATACTTGAACTGCGTCCGCTCTGGAGGAAGCGGAGTAGTCTCTCCACTGCGGCCCCAATTGTCAACTATCAACCTGCCGTCTACTCCATCATTCGGACCTAAAAGATAAATCGTTCCTGCTCCACCAATCGTGCTGCCATTATAAGCAGGAGTACCTCCCTGCACCTTCAGGGTCCAGCCATCTGTACTCCCAGTCTGCCAGCGTATCGCTATCCTACCTCCTGCTCCTCCACCGGTAGCATTCGTATACCAGCCATTATCTGCATTACCACCATTGGCCTGGACTGTACCTGTCCCACTGGCCTGCCGAACACGTAAATTAATAGTGCCACCAGCTCCACCAGCCCCATACCCGATGCCATAACCTCCATCTGCCACTATCGAACCGTTCAATACCAATACGTCGGCTTCTATGCGTACCAAACCACCCCCATTACCACCAGTACCCGCTGTTCCACCACGCCATGACCCACCAGACCCCAAAGCAAATGGATCTTCTACCAAATCATACACATCCCCCGCATCTCCGCTCCCATATCCACCCTTTCCTCCAAACCCACCATGACTCCCTCCCCAACCCTCAGCTGATCCTAATTTACCAGGATAGGTCTCCGCCCGACTCACCGTCCACCCATCTCGATTAATCCCTCGATAACCACACCAACTCACATCGATCTTGCCTCCCGACTCTATTTTAAGAGTGTCTGCCGTGAAGTTTACACCCATTGTATCACCGCGTACGTGGGATAAATTCCCGCTTGCAAGAATGTCTAATTTCGGTAAATGAATATAACCATGGTTTGTAACAGCAGCGCTTGTTTGAAGCAAGACTTTAACTCCCGGTTCTGCTACCAAACTGTCGCCACCATTAACAGTTATGTCGCCAGCGATATAATAAGGAGATAGGTTTGGAGTTAAAACCCCAGCAATGTTCCCGCAAAGGTAACTTGTCGGGGGATAAGGGATAGAACTCACTCCAACCTCAAAAGGTCCATCTCCTCCAGCCACTCCATATGTAACAGTTATTTTATAAGTTCCTGCAGTGTCGAGTAATAGTTCCCGCTCAAGTATACAGGTGGCGCTGCTGTCCCTGATTATGAAACTTCCCGATGGTTTCTGAAACCAGAAAGTCAATGCCTCCTCGGAATGGAAACCAATATTAATTTTCTTGCCAACATCAGCTTGGGTAGCTGTGAACCAGTATTCAATTCGGGGCTTACTTGCAGAAATTGTATCGGTTTTTGCTTGGCCCAAAGCGAGAGGATAATAGTAAACAGAGGTGTCAGGGTCGAAAATTGATAGAACAGGAAAGGAGACACCCTGTTCTGAAACATCAGGCGCATGAGCTGTTGCAACCTTAGCCTCATACAGTCCTGTCTTCGGATCATACATTGAGAATGTGACGTCGCTTCCTGGCCGAATGCCTGGAATAGCAACTATTCCATATTCATTAACTATGCCAGTAATTCCAGGAATTCCAGAAGTTGAGTCGGGTGTTACAATGGCCCCCGTTAGAGGGTGTTCAGGTAGAGTTAAATCTACAGTAGTGTCGTTGTACAGTTCTTGCACGAACTGGGATCGATATGACGTTTCAGCAGAATTGTCTGAAGTTGGTAATCGCCGTCCCCCGTATTCGGGACGTAGTTTTTGATCATGGTAAGGAGGGTGGGATATAAATTTATTCTCACTTTTGGTTCTGTATTTCCAGAAATTTATGCAAAGATTCTTATATCGAGCCTTCGTTGAAGGATCTAGTATCCAACCTGAAGTTGGCCGTTCGAAATATTTCCGCCAAGCAGCATAAGATTTTATCCAATCCGCGATGACCTTCCCAAAACCATGACCCTCTTTGACACTTTTGATCCAGGGCGGAATAATTTTTGGTGGAACCTTTTTGAGAATATAAGATTCAATAATTGCTTCGCAGCTCGACTTGATTAGTTCTAAGCTCGAAACTATAGCCTCCAACAATTCCACGTCAGCATCTAGTAGCGCAATCTTTCCCGCTTTAAGGTTGGAGGTAAACCCGTGAGACCTCAAACTATCTATCCCTGCACGCATCCCTTGCTCATAGTTATTCGAAAAGTAAATTTCTGCGATCACAAGCCTGGTGTCAAAATTCAATGTTAGAAATGAATCTTTCGCGATTTCAATCTCTGATTTTAACTGACCCACTACCTCTCTAATGCTGCCCGTAAAGCCGGGAATGAGAGAGTCAAGGCGGCCTTCATGCGTCAGCAAATAATCAAAAAATTCAATGCATAAGGTATCTGCAGCGGAAAGGGTAGTCGATATAATTGAGTCTTGGTCTAACCCGGGTGGTAAGGATGGTAAAGGAAGCGTTGTGACGTTGCCTACATTGATCCATAGAGCCTGAGATACAGCAAGTTTGAACCGGACTCCTACTGGCCCTGGATTATTATATGGAGCGAGTACCTTTACTATCCAGGAGCTACTATCAGCACTAATATCAATCGATGTCGGATTTTGGATGAACTTGTAACCATCAGATGTTAGGAACTCAAACAGATTACCATTGGAGAACTTGGAAATATTTGTGCAATTAAACACGAAGAACGCACCAGGGATTGCAGATCCCTGCGCTACAGTCACTGTCGGCGTGGGTATCTCATATCCGAGAATGGGTATGCTACCAGCTGATGTATGGGGTCGTTTAAGTAACGTGGAACCAGAATCTAGAACCGTTAGGTTTCCAGCAAAGCTAAGCTGCGACTCCCCGAACGGCCCAACAGAAGGATACATAAGAAGATTTTCTCCTTTCAAACTGCATGCTGGCAGTGAGGGTAGTTCAATCTGAATGGATGGGGGTATTAATATCGACCCGGTATCACCAACGAGTTCAAAACCTTTCATAAAGTAGATGCTATCTTGCTCAAGACTGGCAAAATTGAGACCAGTCGAATCTGCTGCAAGATCCTTAACCCACAGTGTTGCTGTAGATTCAATTGCACCAGGCTTGAATGAGAAAGTCACACCTGCACCTTTGATCTCACCTCCAGTGGAATCTATAAGATAAGGAGGCCCAGTTTTTCCGAGTAACACATTTCTTAGGAAAAGTACGTCCTGATGATTTATCGTACCGTCCTGGTTCAAATCCCCTTCCACCGACTCATAAGGAGTTGGCGGATTCCCAATACCCAACCAAATATTCCTCACCCTCACTAGGTCCCAGATATTAACCACACTATCCTGATTCATATCACCCAGGGCATTGGGCGAAACTGGGAATCCACGCATCAGGGCTTGGAAGAACTTAGCTGTGTCAGGTATCTGCACACCTTCAAAAAGAGTCTTAAGTGATGTATCCCTTTCTATAATGGGATGGGGTGGAGTTGGTTGAACCCCGACTTTTTGTGGCAGGTCTCTTTGAATTTCTATTTTTTCTTCTGTTTTGGCTTGCTCTTTGTCGGGCTTTACTGCCTCTTTAACTTTTTCTTCTGTTTTTATTTTGCCTTTGTCAGTTTTCACTGCTGCCTTTGTGTCAGTATATACAAAACAACCAAGAAACAGCAAAACTGCAGCAAGTAAACAAATTGGTTTGTTAGCGAAACTTTTCATCTGCCTCTCCTTGCTTGAAAGAGTGGATAATCTGGCTTTATTCAAAAGTAATAAGGTAAATTTTTTATATTTGTCAAGAGTTTTTTAGGCTAGAAAGTGGGAATTTGCCTTATAGTATACCTCTACGGTACGTGTCGTGTAAGGGCACGGTCCCGCCGTCGGCGGAATGCCCCTACCTTTTAACGCGCTTTTGGTTTTAAGCCTTTTTTAGCCGATTGTAGAATACTAAGCTGAAGGAAGGACCTTTCTTTTTTCTGAAGCTCTTTGGTTATCTCCGGATATTCTGAGGAAATGTCTTTTTTCTGCTCCGGGTCATCAATATAATTATAAAGAGAAGTGGTGGCGCCGATTCGGTCAACCAAAAAATAAGGCTCTTCGACCCAGCCGATTTTTTTTCCGTCAACCATCATAGCAAATCCTTTATCCTCAGGTGAAAGGGAGAAAATATCTCTTCCCCAGGATTCGTGCTCTGCAGGCTCTCCCAACAAACCCAAAACCGTGGGCACAAGGTCAGTCTGGCTGGCAACGGTTTTGATTCTCCTGGGCTCTTTTCCGGCGAGCTTAGGTGAATAAATTAAAGCGGCGATATGAAAACGGCTCAATGGAAAATCACTTGTGCTCTGGAGAAGTTTTCCGTGATCTGCAGTCAGGACAAAAATGGTGTTATCGAAAAAGGGCTCTTTTTCTGCCTCGTGAAAAAACTTGCCTAAGGACCAGTCCGAATAGTAAAAAGCGTTCAAATATTTGCTGTAAGGCAAATCTGGAGAAAAAGGTTTAGGCATGTACGCCGGCACCGCAAAAGGTTCATGATTGCTCAAGGTGACTATCACGCCTAAGAAAGGTTTTTCCTTAAAACTAGCGAACTCCTTCACTGCCCTGGAGAACACGATGTCGTCCGGCACTCCCCATTTACTGATGTACTCACCAGGAGGAAAGTCTTCCTGGCCGATAAAATGTTCAAACCCTTGCTGCCTGGAAAACCCCTCCATGTTGTCGAACATTAAATCCCCGCCATAGACGAAAGCCTCTTTATATCCTCTCTCTTTCAGGATTTTCGAAAGGGATATAAAGGGAAGATTGTGATTATACTTTTTCATCAAAGTCCCGCCTGGCTGAGAAGGGAAAGCGCATAAGACCGAGAGAAGCCCACGGTTGGTTCGTGTACCCGAGGCATACAAGTTGTCAAATAAAAGCGATTTCTGGGCTAAGCTGTCGAAAAAAGGAGTCGCGTCTGTTTTAGCACCGTAGGAGCCGACATACTGAGCTAACCAGCTCTCCAGAAAAATTATTACTACGTTGGGTTTTATCCTCTCTTTATTGAGCGAGTCGAGCCTGAACTCGGAATCGTCAAATGAGCTTGACCGCAGAATAGAGTCTTGAGGGTATTGCAACTGTTCATTTTTCTGCAACACTAATTTTTGCACGGTGTTCAAAGCATCTTTATTTTCAAAAAACTGGAACTCAGTTAAATATTCTGGAGAGCCTTCCTTATGTTCCTCCAGAAAGGTCATCCCCAAAGTATGAGCCCCATTTAAGGCTAACTGGTTGGCAAAATCATACTTTGAAAAATATGCCAAGCCCCAATCTATGGGCGCAAGTTTCACCCGGCCTCGCCCGGAGATGAATAGCAAACCAAGGGCTAAAATAAAATAAAAAGCCTGGTTCAACAATGGTCGAGTGCTCTTGGTTTTCAGAAGGTTTCTACCTACTCTAAGCACCAGGAAGATGAAAAGAGAGCAAAGAAGTGCCCACAGGATCAGATAACGCACAACCGGATAGTTATCCCAGATAGAGAAAATGACTACATCCGGACGGTCTAAATATTCCAAAGCCCATTCGCTAAGGTGAGTTCCATACTGGCTGAAATATTCCAGGTCCACCAGGGAAAGGAAGAAAAGGAGACCTAAGAATAAAAAGACCAAAGAGAGAATGATTTTCCGTCCCCATTTCAGGCGGAAAAGTCCTATCAGGGGAAAAGAGCTTAATATAAAAAAAGGAGTTAGCAGATACGTTAATACCACCATATCAAAGCGCGCTCCAATGATAAAGGACTGAAATAAGATGGATAAGGGTATGCCTGAAGCTAAACTATGATACTTTAATAGAAACCCCAGCCGGAAAAGCCCTAAGAAAAGAACCCCTGAGAAGAAAAGCAAAGCGAAGAAAAGGAAGGAATTCGGCGGGGCAATTGAATTTATTAGT
>JALHSU010000018.1 GCA_022865345.1 Candidatus Zixiibacteriota bacterium | reverse complement strand
TCCTTCACATATACCCAGGTGAGAACAGAATCTTCGAATACTCTGGCTGGTAACCGACGATGAATCAGATCATCAATATATTTGCCCGTGGCTTTGGGATCGCCGGGACCAAGAACAGCTCCTGGATAAACCAGAAGCAGGGGAAGTCTTTTTTTCTCGAAAAACTCCCAGGCTATAAGGTCCCCCTCATACTTGGTCTGGAAATACTGACTAAAGCGAACCGGGCCTACCGGGCTTTCCTCTGTAAAAGGAGAATCTGCCGGCTTGCCGTAGATTCCTGCTGTGCTGATATGTAACACCTTAGAAACCCCTGTTTCCAGAGCAGACTCCAGCACATTCCGGGTACCTTCTACATTGACCAGTCTGAAAACTCGATTATCCGGCTCCCAGAAGGAGTATACATTGGCTAAGTTGACCACCCAGTCGCAACCCTTCATCCCTTTCAACAGAGAATGTTTGTCAGTCACGTCTCCGGTGATAAGGGTAACACCAGGTTTATCCAACTCGCTGACGTTGCTGGTTTTCCTGACCAGACAGTAAAGCTTATGCTCTGTCTGTGCCAATCTTCTGACCAGATGCGTTCCGATAAACCCTGTTGCTCCGGTGATGAATATTTTCATTTTTTAGAAAGTTTAATCTCTATTATTAGATATATAGAGATAATTCATTTTAATGTCAAGCAAAAAACATTGTCCAAAACCCTTCAAGAATAATGAGTGTGAAGAGAAAAAAATCTGATTATGAAGGTCAGGAGGAGGATATAATTGGTTACTTACCTCCAACCAAGTCATGGGGGCTCTTATAGATTTTTTGCATAAGATATATATCTAAAAGCCTGCCGAATTTTCTGCCTACCTCTTTCATAATTCCGATATGCTCAAACCCGACTGACTGATGAAGATGAATACTCATCTCATTCCCTTCAGCTATTCTGGCAATTATGGAGTGAATCCCTGTTTTTTCGCCTTCGCGAATAATCGTCTCTAAGAGCTTTCTGCCAATCCCTTTTCCTCTGTTTTTCTCATCAACGTAAAGGGAAATCTCGGCAGTGTCAGAGTAGGCACATCTGTCAGACCATTTGCTTAAAGATGCCCATCCGATGACTTTGCCATCCTCCTCTGCGACTAAGACCAGGTATTTAGGACCATGACTTGAAAACCAGACCTTCTGCTCTTCTAAACTTTTTGGCTCAGTGTCGAAAGTAGCTGTAGTTTTAAGAATAGCCTGGTTGTAGATTTCGGTAATAGCTGTTAAGTCATCCAGGGTCGCTTTTCTTACGATTATCATTTTTTAGTTAATTATTTCCTATATTGACTCTGCGGTAAGGGTCATTCCGCTGGCTTCTCTTTGCCGGCCCTTATTCCTATCTCTTAATTATATCCTTCAACATCGATATGTCAAGATTTAGAATTGTCTTTCCCAGAGGAATGGTCCCCCCCGACCAGAAATCTACTTTTTTAAGAAAATGTGAAAAACTAACTCAGTATGTTCCGGACCCGTTAACTTCCTTTGGTCAAAGAACTTAACACCTTCGATCTAAAAAGAGCCTGAAAATTGCTCAAATTTTGAGCATTTTAAAGACTCTCCCCGAAGTCTAACAGCCTGATTGGTAACATCTTAACCTCAGGCATACTATTTGCCATCTCATATCAGGATATTATCTGATCTTAAAGGTGGGCTTATGAGAAAGATCAACCCTGAGACTTTAAGGTGCACAGATTCAGTCGCACCAACTGTCGAGAATTTATCATCCAGGTCCACCCGGACGACCCTTCTGTTCGGAAAATCCGCAGAGTAGCCAGAGTTAAGATAATGTTACCCTTTGAAAGGAGGGATTAGATGAAGCATCTTGCAACGTTTTCATTAACTTTATTGGCATTGGCTGTGCTCATTGTTGGGGGCGCAGTTGCTCAGGTACAGGTGCCACTTGTATTTCAGACAGGCTCTAACACGGTACCAGGCGATACTTCGCTTTCAATTCTGATTCAGACCTCAACTGATAGTCTGTTTAATGGAAATTTGACCCAGTCTGGCTGGCTGAAGTGTCAGCCTAACAGTCAATTTACTTACAATGGTACTTTCCCGGACACCATACCGAGTATGACCTATTACTGGAGGGGCAGACTTAGAGCAGATACGACTTACTCTAACTGGTCATCCATTTATCATTTTACTCTCAATATCAGACAACCTATCCTGGCTCTGTCATTGACACCAGCTTCTATCTCAGCAAATGTAGGGGATGTTGATACCCTCTGGATCTCTCTGGGTGGAACTGGAAACCGGATGAAAGCTGCACTCTTCAACATAGCTTATAATCACAACCTCATTACGATGAATAGCGTAATCAAAGGCTCCGCCTTAGTTCCGCCGGACAACTCATTTTTGTCTTATGATATTTATCCAGATTCAGTCGTAGCAAGTCTTGCCATTTTGAATGGAGTATTTACCGGTACCGGACAATTGCTGGGATTGATTTTTACCTCGACTCAGCCAGGGTCTACCAGTTTGACCTTTAACAATTCGGTTTTGCGTGACTCAGCTAATCAGGATATTGCCCATACTGATTCGAGTGCTTCAGTCTACATTCAGATCCCGGATACCACCCGCCCGACAGTTGTGGTCAGCTCGCCGGCCTCAGGCGATACAGTCAACTCTCGTCCGACCCTATCGATCAGGTTCCGGGACAATCTGGGCTTTAACCGGGGATATTATCATCTGGATAACTGCTCAACTCCCTGGACTGAATTGTGGTCTTATAACTCCAATTCTTTGGACACGACTATTTCCTGGAGAGTGCCGGCTATATCTGAGGGTAGACACACTATCTACTTCAAGATAGTGGACGATTGGGGAAATGTTAATTTGGACACTTGTTCTTATTCCTGGAATTTGACTTATGACACTACACCACCGGCTTCTCCGACAAACCTTGCTGCCAAACCTGGAAACAGAAAATGTAAATTGAGCTGGACTAACCCGTTCGGTGATTTTCGGGGGGTAGAGATTCGCAGGAACCCCTGGGCTAACAATGCTTATCCGGAATATGACGATTCCTACCCTACTCCTTTGGGATATCCACAAAACCAGACTTCTGGACAACTGACTTACAGAGGAAGCGGAACAAGTTTCCAGGATTCTAATGATGTTGCACAATTCCCAAGAAATATATATTACTACAGCATTTTCGCTTATGACCGGGCTGGTAACTATTCAAGACTTTCATCAGGGGATACTGCAAGAGCGACCAATTACATGTTAGGGGACGTGGATGGAGATGGGATGGTTTATTTCGGCGATTTGGCAATTTTTGCCGGGACCTATGATACCAGACAGGGTGACGCAGGATATCTGTCTGTGTTTGATATAGGACCAACTGTCAGTAATAGCTCAGAAGATATCCCGCTTACTGACAATAAAGTCGATTTTGAGGACTTAGTCATCTTTGCTATGAACTATATGGTTGTCAACCAGGCAAAGCCCCTGGCTGGTCCTTCTGAAAAAGTCTCAGGTGATTTAGGACTTTCCTTGGCCGGCTCAACTGACAGTTTCATTTTGGGAAACCAGTATCAAGTGAAAATATCCCTAGTGAACAATCAGGATACAGTGAAAAGCATTCATTTTATACTCCCTTATGATTCCCTCCAGGTCAGGTTCATAGATGTGAAGAGAAGTTACCAGTTAGTTGATAGCACACAGCCGGTTTTCTTCTATGGAAAAGATACCTTAGGACAGGTGGACGTGAGCTTTGCCATTCTTGGAGCCAATGCCCCGATAATCGGCTCCGGGGAGATAGCGGTAATAACCTTTGAGCTGGTGCAGCAGGTGGAACCGAACCTGGCTTTAAGCCTGGTCGATCTGAGAGATGTAAGCGGACAGCCCTTGGATGTTAACCAAAACCCTGGAGATGAAGACAATCCACAGATGCCCTCTGCCTTTAGTCTGAACCAGAACTATCCGAATCCTTTTAACGCCTCTACCCAGATAAGCTACGACCTGCCCAGATCCGGAAAGGTTTCCCTGAGGATATATAATATCAAAGGAGAATTAGTTCGGGAGCTAATGAATGAATATACCCCGGCGGGCCATCATATAATAACCTGGGATGGAAAAAATAAAGACGGACTCACCACCGCCAGCGGAATCTATTTTTATCAGATAGTTTCTGAAGGGTTTGCGGAGACGAGGAAGATGATATTGATGAAGTAAGTTGTTCTAACTCTTTTTCCTCAGATTTCGAGGCCTCCAGCGATCATGCAGGAGGCTTCTTTTTTAAAAGAAATACCTTGACTTTTTTAGAAAGTAACTTATCATAAAAGTGAGATTAATTTTCTAAAAAGTGAAAATATGGATGAGAAGATTCCTTATACTTTTGCTTTTTGTTTTGGCTCTTAGTACTCCCGCTTTTGCCCAGTTTGATATGCAGCAAATAGCGGTGATCCAGGGGGCAACTGACAACCTTTACTTTGGTTATATTTTATCAGGGATAGGGGATATAAATAATGACGGGTTTGAGGACTTAGGGATAGGGCAGGTTGGAAAGACTTTTATTTATTTTGGCTCAAAAAACTTTGATACTATTCCGGACATAACGTTTCCTTTCTCATCTACATATATCTCTTCTGGAGATGTAAATGGGGATAGTATTGAAGATTTGCTTGTAACCCCATTTACATTTTCAGCGGTCTGGATTTATTATGGGGGTACTCCTTTTGATACTGTTCCAGACAAAATTCTGGCAACCCCTTATTTTGAAGATAATATTGCGACGGGTGATATTAACAAGGATGGCTATGATGATGTTGCAATCCATGGAAGTCCTACCAGAGTATATGTCTATTGGGGTGGTGCAGATATGTCAACTTCTCCAGCTTATGTTTTACAAGGACCTCCTAATTATTTTGGCTCGGATGGTTTAGATATAGGAGACGTGAACGGAGATGGCTATAAGGACTTAGCAGTTTCTACTAATTATGGCAGTCCTCTTCCTGATTCCACCTATATTTATTTTGGGGGAGTGCAGTTAGATACTGTCCCTAGGATAAAGCTGAATGGTGGATTTGCAATCTTAGGAGATGTCAACGGAGATGGATATAAGGATTTGATAACAGTTGAAGGAACCTATTTTGGAGGCAATACAATTGACTCACTAACAGACTCGCCTCTTTGTATCAGAGGTCAATCTTGGGCAATTGGTAATTTTAATACCGACAAATATGAGGATTTACTCTCGGGGGTTCCAACGTTAGCTGGCGGCGAAGCTTGGATCTATTTAGGTTCTAACCCTTTGGATACAACGCAAGACTGGCACTATTATGATGGCGAGGTCGGTGACTATGGTGCGCAAGTTGGTTCTGCAGATATAAACGGAGACGGAATAGATGAGGCGATTGTAGGAGATCCGGGCTGGTGGTATAATAATCCTTCTTTTCCTCCAGGCAGGGTTTACATTTATAAAAATCCATATACTACGGTGGAAGAATACGAAAATCAACTACCACACAGTTTTGCTTTAGGACAGAACTATCC
>JALHSU010000017.1 GCA_022865345.1 Candidatus Zixiibacteriota bacterium | reverse complement strand
CGTCTCAGTTGTTTTTCGTCCGACATGATGGTCGGACGCTACAGATTCGTCGGGCTTCAAGCCCGACGCTATGGGTTTTGTAGGGGCGGGTTTTAAACCCGCCCCTACGTTTCTTTATTCTATCACCTCTAAAACCTGCTCAAACCTGCCAAAGGAAGGAATCAAATAAACCCCGGAGACTAAGGATTTAGCTTCTTTTAAAAGCTCCTTGCAGATCTGGACGCCTTCTTTTGCGCCCTTCTCCCCTGCTTTTTTCATCCTCTCCCTTATTTTATCCGGAACTCTGATGCCAGGGACTTCGTTGTGAAGGAATTCTGTGTGTTTTGAGCTTTGTAAGGGGAGCAGTCCCATAAAGATTGGCAGCTTAATCCCTTCGATTCTTCTTAAGAATTTCTCTAAGGACTCTAAATCGTGAAATGGCTGGGTGAAGATAAAATTTGCACCAGCATTTTCTTTTTCCCTGAGCCGGTCTAATTCTCTATCCCAGTTTTCAGCATTAGGGTCAACTCCGACTCCTGCGAAAAAAGAGGCGGGTGAGCCGATTGAATTCCCTGCCCAATCACAGCCAGAATTTAGTTTCTGGATGATCTTCACCAAACCGATTGAGTCAACATCATATACTGCGGTCATATGGGGATAATCTCCTAAGCTGGGCGGGTCACCGGTAATAGCTAAGATATTCCTGATACCCAGGGCATGCGCACCTAAAAGGTCTGATTGCAAGCCCATCAGGTTTCTGTCTCGACAGGTGAGATGCAGGATCACATCGATACCAGTCTTTTCCCTCAGAAGATAAGCCGTAGAAAGGCAGCTCATCCTTACCTTTGCCATAGGGCTATCAGCAATATTCACCGCGTCGATCCCTTTATCCTTGAGTTTCTGAGCCACCTGAAGTATCTTCTCCGGATTGGTTCCTTTGGGTGGGTCTAATTCAACCGAGACTAAGAATTTCTTACCTATGTTCTGGGCAAAATCTGAAAGCTCAATCACTGGTCTTTCAACTTTTTCCTCCTCGATTTCCTCTTCTACCAGAATATCCGGCTCGTCAACTGACGTGAACTTTGAGTTAAGCTTCCTGATCACCTGACACATTTTTTTTATATGCTCAGGCGTGGTGCCGCAGCAACCACCCACGATATTTACTCCAGAGCGGATGAATTTCTCCGCATAGTCCGCCATATATTCAGGCGAGGAAAGATAAATGTATCTTCCCTCGACAAAATGAGGCAAGCCGGCATTAGGCTGGGCAGAAAAGAATTTGTCACTTTTGCCTTTCATGGTCTGGACGACCTCGTACATCTTCAAAGGACCAACACTACAGTTGGCACCGACGACCTCTACGTCTAACTTGTTCAGAAACTCTGCCACCTCTTCAGGAGTGTTCCCCATCAGGGTTTTTCCGTCCTCTCCAAAGGTCATTGAAGCGATAATTGGCAGCTGACAGATGCCTCTGATAGCAGAAACTGCCTCCCTCATTTCCCTGAGGTCAGATATGGTCTCAACTATGAATAAATCTACTCCGCCTTCTAAAAGCCCTTCTGCCTGCTCTAAAAAGGCTTCTCTGACCTGCTTTAAGGTAATCTCCCCGAATGGATGAACCCTCTGCCCTATGGGTCCGATAGAGCCAGCCACAAAGATATCCTTACCTTCTATCTCTCTGGCTTCACGGGCAAGCTTTGCCCCTTTCAAGTTTATATCCCTGACCTTCTCCTCGAATCCGTGAGTTGCCAGCTTGAACCGGTTGGCGCCAAAAGTATTAGTCTCAATAATCTCCGCACCTGCTTTGATGTAATCCTGATGCACCTTTTGCACGACCTGGGGATTTGACAGGTTCAGTTCGTCAAAGCACTGATAATAGGAAACTCCCCTGGTATAGAGCAGGGTTCCCATTGCCCCATCGCACAAGAGGGCACCTTTTTGAAGTCTTTCTAAGAAAAGGCTCATGATTCTTAAATTATGATTTCCTAATGACGTCGACGGATTGCTTCGCTCGTTTCACTCGCCCGCAATGACAGCCTATGATCGTCATTGCGAAGAGCCCATCTGGGCGACGAAGCAATCCCATCACTGCGTTAAGCGACCCTGTCCTACGGATCCGTTAATAGGAAAAGGGTCGCGCTACTTAATGCCCAATTCTTGCTTGACCTCGCGAACTGCTTCAACCATTACTTTAAGCTTAGCCTGGGCTTCCTCGACTGATCTGGTCTTTAAGCCGCAGTCCGGATCGATATAGACTTTTTCTAAAGGAAAAACTTCTAACGCTTTTTTGATATTTGCTTTTACCTGTTCCTTGGTCTCTATGATGTGGCTATGAACGTCTACTACACCAACCGCTATTTCTTTGGTGAATTTCGGATTCCTGAAAAGCTCTAAATTGGCGAAATTGCTGTTGGCAAATTCCAGGTCTAACTGATCAACTGGCAGATCGAGTAGCCGGGGATAGATTTTGGAGAAATCACCGTAGCAAATATGGCTGATAGTTTTTGCTGTAATCCCCTTGGTGACTATAGCCATCGCCTCTATGGCTAAATCTATCTCCTCAGGCCGGGTGGATAAAGCCGGCTCGTCTATCTGGATATATTTTGCCCCTGCTTTTTCTAAATCTGCAACCTCCTGATGAATTACTTGAGCCAGGGATAAGGCAGTATCTCTCCGGGTCGGATAATACTCGTTAAAAGACCAGTCGGTCATAGTATAAGGACCGGTGAGCATTCCCTTGACCGGTTTTGAGGTCAGGCTCTGGGCAAATTTGAAAGTCTCAACTGTCATTGGAGCTTTTCTTTTTACTTCTCCAAGAACCACCGGCTTGCGATAATATCTGTTTCCGTAAGAGCGAACCAGACCGCTTACGCCAAAACCCTCTAATCTCTCTGCAAAATAGGTGGTCATATCCCCTCTTTCCATCTCGCCGTGCACCAGGATATCTATTCCAATTTCCTCCTGAAACTTGATTACCTCAGCAGTCGCTTTTTTCTCCAGAGCATGCAGTTCTTCTTCGGTGATTTCACCGCGGGAAAACTGTGTCCTGGCTTTAGCCAGGTAATCCGGCTTGGGAAAGCTCCCCACACTGGTCGTCAAAAGCATAATTTCTTCTCCTTATGTGTCATTCTGAGCCCGCAGGGCGAAGAATCTACCTCAAGGTCAAATTCGACGGATTCTTCGGTCGCTTCGCTCCCTCAGAATGACGGTCTTCGGACAGGCTTTGTCATATTGAGCGTAAGCGAAGTATCTCGTCCTTCTACATATCAATTTAACGCAAATAATCTTTAGCCCATTTGTCAGAACTCAGGTTATCAGGAATTGAACTTGGTAGCAATGGAGGAAAGAAGTTTTATTTTTTTCAGGGCATTTTCATGCGGCAGAAATTCAAGCCCGCAGGAAGGACTGATATAGATCTTGTCTGGAGGAATGTTTTTTGAGACCTTGTCGATTAGCTGGAGGATTTCTTTTTCATCCTCCATTTTGGTATTCCGGGCATCCAGGCATCCAAGTATCACCTCTTTTTTCACATCTGCTTTGAGGATCACATCTAAATTCTCAGGCTTGCTCACCAGGTCAATACCTATGATATCCACAGGCATGTCAAAAAGTCCCGAAGTGAGATTTCTTATGCTTCCAAAATACAAAAAAAGGATAGATTTAGTTTTTAAACCAGAGGTGATAATCCTTAAGCTTTCCTTCACCAGACCAATCTCTTGGGGGAAATTACATAAAGAAGGCTCATCGAACTGGATATATTCTACCCCTTCCTGATCCAATTTTTGAACCTCTTTTCGCAGAATCTGGCTGAAGTCTGTCACTAAAGTCTTCAAATCATTGTAATACTCATCCAGGGATAATTTTGCCCAGGTAAGAGGTCCTGGCAAAACCACTTTTAATTTTTTAGATGAATTAGCTTTAGCGAATTTATACTCTTCCAGGGTAGTATAATCTTTGAAAACCATTCTGGATTTTATTACTGGTTTCCGGTAGTAAACGTTATTGTCAAAAAATCTTAAGAGCCCATTAATTTCGCACCCTTCGATATTCTTGGCAAAAGGAGTCACCAGGTCATCCCATCTGATCTGTCCATCAGTGATGATGTCGATCCCTGCTTCTTCCTGCTCCTTCAAAACTCTGACAATAGTTGCTTTATAGACCTCTTCCAACTTCTCTCTTGAGATCTTTTTCTGGTCAAACTGATTCAAAGCATTTCTCAGATTGGGCACGTTCTTATCCGAGCTTATTTTAGGATAATTACCTACTACGGTTGTTCTGATCATAGTTTTTTTGTGTTATAAACGGGGTTTTTAGCGCGACCCCTTTAAGAGGGTCGCTTGGGCGAGGCTGAAAGTCTCAAGACCTTGACGGCCTTGCCCTACATACATACCCTCGTTTTGCTGCTCGTTGGTCTCCAGACCAAAGAGCTTACCTTCATTGGTGAAGACACCAACGAAGAGCAATCATGCATGTGTACCTCTAAAAAATCAGAGCTTCAGCTTGTCCCCTAATTCACCTATAAAAGGTATTTTCCAGTCTCTCCCCTGGGTAGCGTATATTATCCCGGCTGCAGCCGAGACCAGACAGAGAATCAGTATCATTCCCCAGAATAGCTGGCTTATCTTGGGAAAAAGAAAGATAATGGCGATAATCTCTAAAGCAAAAAGAAGTAATCCCTGCTTCCCGTGCTTAAGGGCAAAAGGATTATCTCTCATCTTGATCAGAGGGACAAAGCACATAAACGGTATATAACCCAGAATGGCTGCTGCTTTTCCCTCCTGGATCATCTTTTCCTGAGATTGATCCGGTTCCTCATTTTTCTCTTCAGTGTTCATGCGTTCTATATCGTCCATTTTTTTCTTATAAGAATCATCAGTGTGGGGGTTCAAAATTTTGAACCTCTACAGTTTTTACCAGTAAGCAGGGGTTTTGTCCGCTTGTAAAAAGCTGAATTTTATCAAGTCAATTTCCGGACACCTTTCGATCTCATCCTCTCCTTTTCTGACTATCACCCTGAACTGAAATCCTTTCTCCTTCATCTGCTCAAAAGCAGAAAGGGGCAGAGAAAGCTCCAGGACCCTGGCAAATGCGAAATTTACCGGTATTGAGGTTTCCTTCCACTTTTTATTTTCCTGGTCATATCTGCAAAGGGAAGCTTTATCTTTCGAGACCGGGAGCCTGAAGCGGGACGGAATAAAAATTTCAAAATCCAACCTGTAATCCTCGGCAAAATATTTCTCTACAGGTAGAACCGTATCTATCCTCAAATAAAGATTTTCCAGGTCATGCCCGAAATAGATGTGTTTTACTACGCTGACTGCCCTCCTTATCACCCCGCTTAACTTCACACAATCCAGAACCCCTGCTCCTTCCCATTCATAAAAATGGGTAACTTTACCATCTAAAGTCGGGGTAATGAAATTGGTAGGCTCCTGGATCGCCAATACCTTAGCAGCGGTTCTCAGTGATTGGAAAAGAGTTTGGGGCGGCTCCAGTTCCATAATATCATATACAGAAAGAAGGTGTGAACGGAAAAGGAGATCGAAAAGCTCGCTGCCCGGACCTGAATGAGTGCTTCCATACCACCAGCACCAGTCGCTACCCTCAGCTACGTAGATTTCCTTCCAGGCGGCTTTAAGTTTTTCCTGGGGAATATCGCCGCCTTTTCTCTGCTGGAATTCTACTAACCTTTCTCTGGTCTCATTGAGCAGGTCCCAAGCCAAGTTATCCTCTGGCTCTCCAATCCAGATTTTAAAGTTGTGGTCGATCCAGGAGCCGGGGTATAAACTAGGCAATTTGGATTTTACCTGAGTCTCATCTAAGAACTTACTTACTGTGGTAGTCTGAATCGACTTTTCCTTTGAAAGTCCTGTGTAAAGAGCATTAAGAAAATCATGTCCGTCGTTTTTATAGTATTCCCAGCAGTTTTCCCCATCTAAGATGATGCTTACTATTGATTCTGGTATCTCTTCCTCTTTCAGATTTTTCCTGATCTCTAACAGCCGGTTAATCAAATCATCTGCTGCTTTCTGGGGGTCCCAGCGGGAATAGACAAATCCGATTAAATCGGAAAGGAGATGATCTCTGAAAACAAAAAAGAGTTTACTCCCTTTAACGGTCACTTCGTATGGTTTATACAACAGGTCATTCTTATAATGGTCAGAAAACCCTTCAACCTTCATGCTCAGATACAGTATCTCCTCGTCCGTGGCTGCCCACTTGATCCCGGCCTGGGCAATTAGAGGAACGATGTCCTCGCTTACCCCTCCCTCTGAGGGCCACATTCCATTGGGTTTTCCGCCGAAAACCCTCTCGAAAAATTCGACCCCGCAATTGATCTGAGCCAGGGCATCCTCTGGGTGAGAAAATTTTTTCAAAGGAAGAGCAGTGTTTGGCTGAGAGACCTTAGCTATATCAGTGTTGCAGAGCAATGGCAATATGGGGTGACAGCAGGGCGAAATAGTTATCTCTATCTGTCCTTTATCCTTCAACTCTTTGTACTTCGGAAGAATCGAATGGATGATGCTTTTCTGTTTTGAAAGCATCATCTTTTTGTCTTCCTCGGTGAAATTCTCCTTTTTTTTGAACAAGGGGGCCAATTCCGCATCTTTTCTAAAAATCGGATCAAACCAGACCAAATTAGACCAAACCTGCAGGTCAAGGAAGTCCTGAGGGGAGAACCTCTGGGCAATCTGAGGGAACTTCTCAGGGTCCTCTCCCCTTCTGAGAAGGAGCTGATAAAAACGCGGATAGGACTTAATCATCGTCGATTGATTGCCCATAAAGAAATCCCTGACTATTTCCAGTTTTTCGTCTGAGGTCAACTGGTCAGCTCTTTTCTCTGTCAAAAACAGATGACGATCGTAAACCGAATTGGAGGAGTAATCCTGGAGCTGTTCGATCAAAGTCGGCACCAGGTTAAAAGTCATAGAGATGCCCGGATAGTTATCCAGTATAGCCACCATATCATAATAATCTTTTAAGGCGTGCAGCCTCACCCAGGGGAGAAGATAACGGTTGGTTTTGAGATCCTTATAATAAGGCTGGTGCATATGCCAGATGAAGGCAACTTTCAATGGCTTTAACGAATTTGGATCCATAAATTAGTTCTCTCTTAACCTTTCTGCGCCGAGATCTCTGCTAACTCCAGCCGAGCTTGGGTTACTACTTTTGAATTAGGGTATTTGGTTATTATCCTGTTGTAGAGCTCCTTAGCTTTATCAAGCTGGTTGGCATAGGAATAAGATTGAGCTGCAGAGAGGAGTAAATTGGGAATAACAAAATCATCCGTAATTTTGCCTGCAGCCTGAAGATAGGAGTCAGCTGCCTGCCCATATTCTTTCTTCTGAACGTGACAATCTCCTATGCCGGAATAAGCCCCGGATAAAAGCAGAGGGTCGGTTTTTGGATATCTGCTCACGAATTCCTGAAAATATCGCAGTGCCTGGTCGTAATCTTTACCATAATAATAAGAATTCCCCAGAAGATATAATGCCTCCTGAGCAGCATCTGTCCCTTTATAACTTCTCCAGATGTTCTGCAGGTCGGTTGTGGCTGCCTGAAACTCTCCGGACTCAAGCTCTACCCGGGCTTTTCCCAAAAGCTCAGCTGCTTTTTGATTGCGACTTTTATTGGAAGAGATCAAAAACAAAACCACAAGAGCGACCACCAGCAGTCCAGCCCCGGGTATCAAAAACTCCCTGGAGTGTTTCTGGACAAATTCCGTAAATTTAAAAGTGGTAGTTACCAGCTTATCTTCCTTCATCATATGTTTGGTTACTTTTCCTTTTTTAGGACTCATGTCTATTAGCTCCTCACAAAAAATTATATTATGATCTCGTAGTTGCCCAATTTATTGGGCAAGTTTTTTGTCATTCTGAGGGGGTCACGCCTAAGGCGGGACGACTGAAGCATCTTTAGATTCTTCGTCCCTACGGGGACTCAGAATGACATTATCACATATTTAATTCAATATAGTTTCATCACCAATCAAGTCCTTTACAAAAAAGGCGAAGCTCTTTTGGAAATCGAGCTTCGCCTGTATATAATTACCATAGAAATTAAAAAAAGCCGGTGAAGTTCACCAAAAACCGGTTATCCTTTTTCACAATCTTGCTAATATCAAAAGGTGCACCTATAATGTAACCGCTCATTGCAGTCTGGTACTTGCTGTACTCATAGGTAAGATCAAGTTTTATCTGGCTCCACCCTATTCCAGTTCCTAAAGAGAGCGTATATCCCGTAACCTTCTTCCCATTCTCCTGACTTACTATGTCGATTACATCCAATGCATTTTTAAGGTTAGCTCCGGCCTGTGGATCAAAATCAATTCCCGTTATCTCCACATTTTTCAGGTCCGAGAAAACTTTAGGTTCATTTCTGAATCCCGCTCTTATGGGTATGGACCCATATTTACTCTGATAAACGTATTCTCCTCCGATCCTGAATTGAGCCAGGGAATTCCAACCCAGATCCATCGTGGTATCTGGCGAATTTGGATCAGACCATCTGGAGGGATACTGCAATTTTGCTTTGCTGAAATTCCTCAGCTCCAGGTCTCCGGCTAAAGTAAGTCCTTTTATCCTGTAGGAAGCTCCAAAACCTACCGTTAAGGGGATTTCCCATTTCTGCTTATATTCAACCGGGAAGACCGGCCGGGATGAAATTGCATCTGGATTAGTAATAGTAACCCCGTTAATGATGACATCCTTGAGAAACTGAGCATCGTCTTTTTCCTGTAACTTAAAGGGTGTTTTCACTATAGCCCCAATCCTGAAGTCTCTGTATTTATACATTGCACCAAGCGTGAAATTAACTCCGGAATAAGTCCCCTTTATGAAGGGATGATAGGTGATTAATGTGTCGTAAGCCGGGTTCCAGGTGAATCTTATCTGTTGATTGGAATTATATTCGTAGGAGCCGGTGTAGATATTTAAGCCTACGCCTAAGGATAAATCCTTATAAACCTTAGTACCTAAAGAAAGATTTATTATATCCAGTCCTCCTGTAATCTCGTCCTCCTTATCCCCGATTCGGACAGAATCCTCACCTGCTATATAGACGCCGAAATTGTCGATGCGTCTCTCGCCAGGGAAATTATAAATCCGTTTATCATAGATGTCAGAAGACCTGTTATACAGGACGCTACCAACTACCTCCTTCTGATAAAGTTTAAAAGGGATGATCACACTCCCGAAAGAGATCGAGGCTTTGTTCTGCTTTAAAGAATTCGGAAAATCAGAGTTAGCATAAGTAGTGGTATATTTCAATCTGGGATTTATGAAATAAAGAGTTGCTCCCATCTGGTATTTATCTAATTGAATAAGCCCGGCTGGATTCCAGCTGGCAGCAGATGGGTCGTCGGATACTCCAATAAAAGCCCCTCCCATCCCCCTGGCTCTGGCCCCTCCTCCTAACAAATTGTAATCAAGGATATTTCTGGTTACTAGAACCTGAGCAAGTCCCTGGTTGGTAAAGGCTAAGACCAGCAAGGCGATTGTCAGGATTAGTTTTATCTTCATCTGGCTCACTCCTTTTTGGGTTTTTGGTTCACCGCATAATTTTAAGTTCCAAATATATAAGTTTACCTTTTTCTTGGCAAGTATTTTTTTATTTTTTTTGTTTATTCTTTTAAACCTCAAACTTTAAACTTTTAAACTGTATTTCTACCCCCGGCCCGACTTGAACGGGCGGCCAACAGTTTAGGAAACTGCTGCTCTATCCAAACTGAGCTACGGGGGCGGAGAAATAAAGTGATTAGCGAATGGTGATTAGTGATTAGTCCTTTCCCTTCCACCCGCAAGACAATACTCGATGATCACTCCCTGGCATATTTGATTAAGGAGAACAGGTCATAGTTCTTCAGTTTCTCTCTTCCTTTCAGGAAAGACAACTCTATTAATACCAGGATGCCAACTACTTTTCCGCCTAATTTCTCGACTAGCTTACAGGTGGCTTGAAGAGTGCCACCGGTGGCTAAAAGGTCATCCACGATCAGAACCTTCTGTCCTTTTTTGACAGCATCTTTATGGATTTCCAGAGAATCAGTTCCATATTCCAGGTCATATTTTTGTTCGATTCTGTCAGCCGGTAATTTTCCGAATTTACGAACCGGCACAAAGCCGACTCCTAAACGGTTAGCTAAAGCTCCGCCCAGGATAAAACCTCTTGATTCGACTGCAACCACCAGGTCGATTTTCTTGCCATGATATTTTTTATACAATAAATCGACTGTTTTTTTAAATGCTTTTCCGTCTTTAAGCAAAGTGGTGATGTCCCTGAAAACCACACCCTTCTTGGGGTAATCTTTAACGCTTCTGATCAGTTTTTTTAAATCCTGAGCCATCTTTTCTCCTTTAACGACCAATCCTTAGAATTTTATCTGGAAATCCGGGTAACTATTCTGGTATTCTTTCCATTCGATATTTACCCCGGTGACATGCGCAGACCGGGGTCCGATTTTCAAATCTTTAATGAAATCCAGTATCATACCCTTATCCCCCTCCACTTCAATCTCTACATCCTCATTATAAAGGTTTCTGACGTACCCTTTGAGATTATATTCCCCTGCTTTTCTGTACACGAAATAGCGAAATCCAACTCCCTGAACTACTCCAGAAATAATTATATGAGCGGCAACTTTATCCGGGCTCATTTCTACTTGATTTGATCCAGGGCTAACTTAACTGCCTCTTTAGCATCTTTGGCTTTAATGATCCTCTCCGAGACATCCCACGTTCCCAGGCTGACTACCGGTTTTTCTAACTTTAGACAGAAGGCTAATTCGGACAGGGTCCCATATTTTCCAGGCAGGGCTATAATGACATCTGAACTGCGAATTACTACCAGATTTCTGCCTTCTCCAAATCCGGTTACTATGGGGTAATCGATATAAGGATTCGCATCGCCCCTGCTTTCCCCTGGTATTATCCCTATGGTAACTCCTCCATTTTCCCTGACACCTTTAGCCGCACCTTCCATCACCCCGCCTAACCCGCCGCATACTAAGATCGCTCCTGATTTGGCAATATATTTACCCACTTCCTCTGCAGTATTGCAGATTTTCTTTGAGCAAGTCCCTGCTCCAATCACCCCGATGAAAATCTTCTTACTTTCCTTCTTTGCTTCTTTTAACTTCATACACCGGCTCCCTTTTACCCCCGGATTGTTATTTTCACCTATTATCCTATATCTTATCTTCGGGGCGATCCGATTTGAACGGACGACACCTTGGTCCCGAACCAAGTGCTCTACCAGGCTGAGCCACGCCCCGTTTTATTCAATTAACTCAAGTATCTTATATTTTTTTTTTATGAAAGTCAATAGAAAAATCGCTTTT
>JALHSU010000016.1 GCA_022865345.1 Candidatus Zixiibacteriota bacterium | reverse complement strand
TGGCTAAAGGGAAACCCAAAATGCTGGCCCTGGTTGCTTGTATGAAAAAATTACTGATAATGATTAGAGCTATACTAACTCAAAAAATACCTTTTAACCCAGCTATTCAAAGCTTGACATGAAAGACGGTATCTACAAATAATAACGCCCGACATGCTGGCCGGGCGTTATGGGTTTCATTCCTGTGGCGGAGCAGGGTGCTCCGCCTACGAGATTTCTCATTCATCATTCGACATCCGACATTCGTCATTCATCCTTCATCTTCCTTTTTTCATTTTCTGTTTCAACGGATTGCTTCGCAATGACAGAATTATGTTTTGTAGCGGAGGTCTTTAGACCTCCAACTATTGGAAGGCTGAAGTCTTCCGCTACATTTTTTATCTCAAGTACGCGCTCGAAATAACCAGTCTCTGCACCTCTGAGGTGCCTTCGTAGATCTCGGTAATCCTCTGATCCCGGTAGAGCTTCTCGATCTCGGAAAATTCGCCGATATAGCCGTACCCGCCGTGAATCTGCATTGCCCGGTCCACGATGAAATTGGAAGCCTCAGACGTATACAGCTTGGCCTGGGCAGCTTCCCTGGAGATCTTCTCTCCTTTATCATCCATCATCGCGGCCTTGTAAGTCAGCATTCGTGCAGCCTCTAAACGGGTACCCATATCTGCAATCATCCACTGGATCGCCTGCAGTTTGGCAATTGGCGCTCCGAACTGCACCCTGGTTTTGGAGTATTTTATCGACTCGTCAAAAGCCCTCTGGGCAATTCCCAGAGCCTGAGCCGCCACACCTATCCTGGCACCATCCAGAGTTACCAGGGCAATCCTGAAACCTTTCCCTACCTCGCCCAGGAGATTTTCTTTCGGAATTCTCACGTTATTCAGCTTTAAACGCGCAGTAGTCGATGCTCTCAGACCCATTTTCCATTTTAGAACCTCTGAAGTAAACCCGGGAGTTTTTCCCTCCACTAAGAAAGCTGAGACTTTATCCTCAGTTTTGGCTATGATCACGGTTATATCTGCCACGTTTCCGCTGGTGATGAATATCTTCTCGCCGTTGAGCACATAGGAATCACCCTCCAGTTTGGCTGTGGTCTGCTGGTTGCCGGCATCAGAACCAGCATTCGGCTCAGTCAAGGCAAAAGCGCCGACCATTTCACCAGAGCACATCTTGGGCAGATACTTTTTCTTCTGCTCCTCAGAACCGAAGGTCTCAATCGGGTAACCTGCTAGGTTATTTACCGCCATAATTATGGCAGACGCCGCATCAAACCAGGCTATCTCCTCAATCAGCGTAGTATATTCGAGTCTGCTTTTACCCAGACCGCCATATTGCTTATTGACCGGAAAAGCCATAAATCCCTTTTCCGCCATCTTTTTGAAAAGCTCCCTGGGAAACTCCGGTGGTTTTCTGTCCATCTCCACAGCAACCGGTGCGATATATTTCTCGCCGAACTCCTTTGCCAGATCCCTAACCGCCTGCTGTTTCTCGTCTAAATTAAAAGTCATCCTACCTCCTGTATTTAGATGTTAATTTTTCAAATCTTTTTTTCATTTGAACATCCACCCACATTGTGGGCAACGTGGGGTTACCGATTTTCCTCTTTTTTAACCTCGTAGGCGGGGCTTCCCAGCCCCGCAGTGGCGGAGCAAGGTGCTCCGCCTACGAGCTTAGATTGAATGTTATTCTCTTATTATTTTCGTGGGCGAGGGAACCTCGCCCCTACAAATTTCCTCCGTCATTCGTTATCCGTCATCTGTCATTTGTTCTTCCTTTTTCCGCCTTTCTTATTTCTTAATTCCGCTCACGAGCAACGAGAAACGTTCACGTTTTTTCCTAAAAAACCGCCTCTTCTTTCCTTCCCTCTTTTAAGGCTTTATTCAGATATTCGATTATCTCTCCAGTCGTAGCTCCCGGAGTAAAAAGCTTTCCCACTCCTTTTTTCTCCAATTTAGCAATGTCCTCATCCGGGATAATCCCTCCACCGAAAACGAGGATATGTTCGCACTTCCTTTTCTTGAGCAAATCCAGAACCGCAGGAAACAGGGTCATATGCGCACCGGAGAGGATGCTCATCCCGATGGCATCCACATCCTCCTGAATGGCTGCTTCCACGATCATCTCCGCGGTCTGTCTCAATCCGGTGTAAATGACCTCAAATCCTGCATCCCTGAGCGCGGCAGCCACCACTTTGATTCCCCGGTCATGCCCATCCAGACCAGGTTTGGCTAAGAGTATTCGATATTTTTTTCGCATAAATTTTCCTTTCTACTTGCACGTCCTACAGAAACGTCGGACGTTACGATCATCCAAATCTGTACCCACGTTGTGGGCAACGTGGGGTTTACCGATCTATTAGGTTTGTAGCGCGAGGCTTTCAGCCTCGCAATGCGACCCTGAAAGGGTCGCGCTACGTTTTCTCATCTTCCTTTTTCCATTTTTTTAAATTAACGGAGGTTCCACATATTCCCCAAAAATGCTTTTCATAACCTCCACTATCTCACCCTCGGTGGCATAACATCTCACACATTCTAAGATGGCAGGCATAGTATTATCAGTTCCCTGAACCACCTTTTTCAGATTTTCCAGACTCCTTTTTACCTTATCATTATCCCTTTCAGTCTTGACTTTTTTGACTGCCTGAACCTGTTCTCTTTCCACCTCTGGATCTATCTTCAAAATAGGTATTTCTATTTTTTCATCCTGGATTACAAAATCATTAATTCCTACTACGATCCTATCTTTGCTCTCTATCTCTTTCTGGTAACGGTAAGCTGCTTCTGCTATCTCTCTCTGAAAATATCCATCCTCAATGCCTTTCAGAACTCCGCCTCTCCTCTCGATTTCTGCAAAATATTTTTCTGCTTCTTCTTCCATCTTGTTGGTCAGCGATTCAACGTAATATGAGCCAGCCAATGGATCAATCGTATTAGCCACCCCGGTCTCAAAAGCGATAAGCTGCTGGGTCCTCAGGGCTATTTGCACTGCTTTCTCAGATGGCAAAGCCCAGGACTCATCCATAGAGTTAGTGTGCAAACTCTGAGTCCCTCCTAAAACTGCAGCCAATGCCTCAAAAGCCGTGCGCGCGATGTTATTCTCCGGCTGCTGCGCGGTTAAACTACACCCTGCAGTCTGGGTATGAAACCTCAAGAGCCAGGACTCTTCTTTTTTAGCTTTGTATCTTTCTCTCATATGCCTTGCCCAGATCCTGCGCGCAGCCCGGTATTTGGCAATCTCCTCAAAAAAATCAAGGTGTGAGTTGAAGAAAAAAGATAGGCGCGGAGCAAAATCATCCACGTCTAAACCTGCCTTGATCCCTGCCTCTACGTAAGCAAACCCATCTGCCAGGGTAAAAGCTAATTCTTGTACCGCGGTAGCGCCTGCCTCCCTTATGTGATATCCGGAAATAGAGATAGTATTCCATTTGGGAACGTGCTGAGAGGAAAAAGCCATTACGTCAGTGATCAATCTCATATGAGGGAGCGGAGGGAAGATCCACTCTTTCTGAGCAATATATTCCTTTAAAATGTCATTTTGAATTGTTCCTGTCAACTTTTCTGATGAAATCCCCTGCTTTTCCCCGACTGCAATGTACATCGCGAAGAGTATGGAAGCTGGAGCATTGATGGTCATAGAGGTAGAGATTTTATCCAGGCTTATTCCATCGAAGATTATCTCCATGTCCTTCAACGAGTCGACAGCTACCCCGCATACCCCAACCTCACCCAAAGAACGAGGATGGTCTGAATCATAACCCATCAAAGTCGGCAGGTCAAAAGCAACTGAAAGGCCGGTTTGTCCTCTTTGCAGGAGAAAATGGTACCTTTCGTTGGTCTGTCTGGGAGTTCCCATTCCGGAGAACTGACGCATAGTCCATAATCTTCCCCGGTACATATTGGTCCTGATCCCCCGGGTATAAGGATATTCTCCGGGAAATGCGATATCCCTGCTGAAATCGATCTTCGCTATGTCCGTTGGACTGTAAAGAGGGTTGACCTCCTCCCCGGAAACGGTTATGCATCTTCGATTGGTAGCTTTGCAGGTTTTATAAACCCCCTCCCATTTTCTTTTTTCCTCTTCGATTTTTTTTAATTTATCCTTATCAAACATAAGACCTCACCTTTAGACTGATTTACAAATTCAAATTCTCCAGAATCTTCTCGCCGGCAGAATAAGGATCTTCCTGACCGGAATAAACCCTCTCTGCCAGCTGGTCCAGATTGGCATCGCTTAAGTTCTTTTCGATCAGCTCTTTTAGTTTTAGCTCCATTATTTTTCTTAACTCTGTTTTTATCTGCTCTTTACGATGTTTTTCTAAAAGATGGTTCTCGGTGATAAATTTCCGGTGCTCATTGATTTTCTTCAGAAGTTCATCTATGCCTTTGTTATTAACCGCTTCCGTGGAAACGATCGGGTAATTCCACTCGTTTTTTTTTTCGCCGCACATCCAAAATCATATCTAACTCCGAAACTATCCTGTTTGCTCCCTCCCTATCAGCTTTGTTCACAACGAATATATCTGCAATCTCCATCAGCCCGGCCTTCATCGCCTGAATGCTGTCACCAGATTCCGGCACAAATACAACCAGGGTGGTGTCGCAGGCATCAACTATGTCCAATTCTATCTGGCCTACGCCTACGGTTTCTATCAAAATAAAATCCTTACCAAAGGCGTCTAAAAGCAAAGACACCTCCTTGGTGGCAAAAGCAAGTCCACCCAGGGAGCCCCGGGTTGCCATGCTGCGAATGAAGATACCTTTTCTGGTGGTCAAATCCTGCATCCTTATCCGGTCTCCTAAAAGTGCGCCCCCGGTAAAGGGGCTGGATGGGTCGACCGCGATTATCCCCACTTCATTTCCGTTTTGAATCAGGTCACAGCTTAATTTGTCCACGAGGGTGCTCTTCCCAGCCCCTGGCGGACCGGTTATCCCTACCCGGTAAGCTTTCCCGGTTCTGGAGTATAGAGAGGATAAGATCTTGCGATAATCAGGGGCTTGATTTTCCACATAGGAGATAAGCCTGGCAAGTGCCACCTCGTCTTTTTGAAGGAATCTATCTAATAAAGACATATCTTTCTTTTTATCTCATCTGCAGGTCTTTAAGACGCATCTGGATTTTGGAGTTTCCATTCCAAACGTTGAGCTCCAGCACGTAAGCTAAATCTATTTTTGTGCCCCGCATTGCCAGAGGTTTGGCAAAATCTCCTAAATTAAACCCGATAGCATCCATAATTATCCCGTTTTTCTTCACTTTCAACCTCAGATGATTCTTTCCTACCACGTAGGCATCATCCGCTAATTCCAGACCTCTGGTCACGAAAACCGGTTTTAAATTGCCGGGGCCAAAAGGAGCAAAAAGCTCCAGGGCAGATATAAGCTCATCTTGAATCTCCTCCAGCTCCAGCTCGGCATCCACAGAAAGCCTGGGAATTAAATCCTCATCTTTAATTATCCTGGATGAAACTAATTTAAATTTCTCTTTGAAGGATTCGATCTCCTTAGCTGAGATAGAAAGACCAGCCGCATACTTGTGACCCCCGTATTTCAAGAGACAATCCTCGCATTCTTTTAGAGCCTCGAACAGGTGAAATCCGGGGATACTCCTGGCTGAACCCTTTCCTTCTTCACCATCTATGGAAATCATCACGGTTGGCCTGTAGAATCTTTCGGCAACTCTTGAGGCGACTATCCCGATAACTCCCTGATGCCAGCCAGCAGAAGCTAAAATAATCGCCTTATCATTTTCCAGGTCAACCTCTTCCTGGATCAGCTCTAAAGCCTGTTCCAGGGTTCCCTCATCTATATTTTTTCTTTTTCTATTCTCCTCATCCAAAACCCGTGAGATCTCCGAAGCTAATCTCTCATCTCTGGTTGTCAGGAGCTTGATTGCCCTTTCCGCATCTCCTAATCTTCCTACTGCGTTTATCCGCGGGGCCAGGATGAACACAACCTGTCCTGTCCCGATCTCCTTTCCCATCAGCCCTGAGATGAAGATTAGAGATTTAAGCCCCGGTTTGGAGGTTTTGGCAACCTGCAAAAGCCCGTATCTGGTCAAAATCCTGTTCTCACCCAGGAGAGGGACAATGTCTGCGGCAGTTCCCAGGGCTACTAAGTCAAGATGGTCCTCTAATTCTTTTTCATCCTGACCCAATTTTCTGTAAATAGCTTGAGCTAATTTAAAAGCCACTCCTACTCCGGAAAGTTCCTTTCCCTTATAGGTCTCTCCTTCCTGCTTGGGATTGATAATAGCGCAGGCATCCGGTAAGGTCTCAGCCGGCTCATGATGATCAGTAATGATACAATCTATCCCCTTCTTCTTAGCAAAATCAACCTCTTTTACTGCATTGATACCGCAATCGACTGAGATAATAAGTTTTGCTCCCCTTCTTTCAGCCTCTAAAATTCCTTCCTCAGAAAGTCCATAACCTTCGACCAGTCGGTTAGGCAGATAATATGAGACCTGGGCTCCTAATTTGGTCAAAACCAGATACATAAGAGAAGCTGAGGTGATCCCGTCCACGTCGTAGTCTCCGAAAATCATTATCCTCTCGTTTTCCTTCAAAGCGGAGATGACTTTTTCAACCCCTTTCTCCATATCCTTAAAGCAGAACGGGTCGTACAGATCGTTCAGGCTGGGGTTTAAGAAGTTCCTGGCTTCTTCTGGTTCTGAATACCCCCGATTGATCAGAATTTTTCCGACTACTGGAGGCAGCCCTAATTCAGATGAGAGCTCTTCGCACTTGTTCTCATCTATTTTTTGGGGAAATTCCCATCTCAATTCCACGAAGACTTTTCCTTTCTCAATTTGGTAGAACAGACATTTCCTACGGATCCGTCATAGGACTTGTCTGTTCTCGTGACAGTGTACTTGTGGTCAGACAGGAATGTCTGACCTACCCTCTCAGTAAGTGGAGGTCTGAAGACCTCCGCTACATTGTTCCAGCAAGCACTTGTAGCGGAAGGCTTCAGCCTTCCAGAATTCTTTTCATCCTTTATCTGTGGAGGCCTGAAAACCTCGCTACAGTTTTTAATAAAGACCAAAACAGACCATAAGCCGAGTTCTGTTATCCATCTGGATATGACGATCATCTATCTGGGACCAGGTTTGCACCTGGACTCAAGCGACCTACCCGGGAGTAAAAACGAAGCAGGCAACTTCTCCTCCCCTATTTGGTCTTGCTCTCAAGTGGGGTTTGTCCTGCTCCCGGTATCACTACCGGGACGGTAGTCTCTTACACCACCATTTCACCCTTGCTCCTGCCCCGATGTATCGGGGCGGGGGCGGTATAGTTTCTGTGACACTTTCCGTTCCCCTGTAGGGGACCCTCGGGTTACGAGGCACTCTGCCTTGGAGAGCTCGGACTTTCCTTCCCGCCAAAGGCGGGACGATCGTCTGGTCTGTTTTGGTCAAAGAGCAAAAATCACTTCTCTCTTAAATCCTTCAGTTTCAGCACCCCTAAAACCTGTTTATCCTCTCGTAGGCGGGGCTCCCAGCCCCGTTGATTTTTCTTCTATGGCGGAGCAAGGTGCTCCGCCTACGAGCTTGTCGAGACTTAAAGAACTCTACTGCAACAATCAATATAAAGGTTTTGGAAAAAGTTGTCAAGCTCAGTTGGTTCTGTAATTAGGAGCTTCTTTAGTGATGATAACTCCATGGGGATGACTTTCTCGCAAGCCAGCACTAGTTATCTGAATAAATTGAGCTTTCTTCTGCAATTCAGCAATATTTTTAGCTCCGCAGATACCCATCCCGGACCTCAGACCTCCGATTAGCTGATACACTGACTCGGAAAGAGACCCTCTATGCGGCACCCTGCCCTCTATGCCCTCTGGAACCATCTTCTTTATATCCTCTTCTTCTTGAAAATACCTGTCTCCGCTTCCTGCTCTCATCGCTTCCAGAGAACCCATGCCGCGGTAGATTTTATAACTGCGCCCCTCAAACAGGACTGTCTCGCCAGGACTTTCCTCGGTTCCGGCAAAAAGAGAGCCAATCATCACCGCATTTGCTCCTGCGGCTAAGGCTTTGGCTATATCTCCAGAATATTTTATGCCGCCGTCGGCAATGATCGGAATCTTGTGCTTTTCTGCCTCCTCCGCACAATCCATAATCGCCGTTATCTGGGGAACCCCTGCTCCGGTAACAACCCTGGTGGTGCAGATAGACCCTGGACCAATCCCCACTTTTACGCAATCAGTTCCGGCCTCGATCAAATCTTTTGTTCCTTGAGCGGTAGCCACATTCCCTGCCATAAGAGTTACTCCGGGGAAGCTGTTCTTCACCTTCTCTAAGCTTGCCAGCACCCCTCGGGAATGACCGTGCGAGGAATCGATGACCAGGATATCTACGCCTGCAGCAATTAATGCTTCTGCCCTTTCGAGCAGGTCTTTTGATACTCCTAAGGCTGCTCCGACTCTGAGTCTGCCTCTTGCATCCTTACAGGCGCTAGGGTATTGAATATTCTTCATTATATCCTTGACAGTTATCAATCCCTTTAAGTAACCCCGCTTGTCCACGATCGGAAGCTTTTCAATCCTTTTCTCGTGCAAAATCTCCTTGGCTTTCTCTAAATCGGTTCCTTCGGGAACCGTGATCAGCTTATCTTTTGTCATTACCTCGGAGATTTTCTTATGCAGCTTTTTTTCGAATCTTAAGTCCCGGTTTGTAACGATACCGACCAATTTCCCTTTCTGGGTCACAGGTATCCCGGATATGGAAAATCTCTTCATCACCTCCAGGGCTTCTCCGATGGTCCGGTCAGGCGGCAAGGTAACCGGCTCGACTATCATTCCGCTTTCAGAGCGTTTGACCTTATCCACCTCCAGGGCCTGGATTTTCACCGGCATATTCTTGTGAACAACACCCAATCCGCCCTCCCGGGCTAAAGCTATTGCCAGCCTGGATTCTGTTACCGTGTCCATTGCCGCACTTAAGATAGGAATATTAAGCTCTATCCCTCTGGCAACTGAAGTCTTGATATTAACTTCTTTAGGCAAAACCTCGGATTTCTGCGGGATCAAAAGAACGTCATCAAAAGTCAGCCCTGTTTTCTCAACGCTTTTCTTCATTTTACTCCTCATCTGTCCAGGTTAAAATCCTGCCACAACTATCGCAGGTGATAAGATTTTCTCCTTTTTTAATCTCTTGAATTTTCTGGGGAGGAAGCGACTTGTAACAGCCACTGCAAGCCCTTTTTTTTACCGGAACGACTGCTGCCCCTCCTTTGACTTTCTTGACCCTTTCATACGTCGCTAACATCAGTTTATTTATCCGGACCGAGTTATTTTTTCTCTCATCCTGTTTCTGCTTGATCTTAATGCCAATGGAGTCCATCTCTTTGCCCAGACTTTCCAGTTGAACCCGGTTGTTCTTATCTACCTCAACCAGTTTCTCCTTATACTCTTTGACCTTGTCCTGAAGCTCGTCTATCTCCGTCAGCGTCTTTAAAAGCTCCTCTTCTGATTCTGAGATCTTTGTCTTGCGATTGGCTATTTCGGTGACCAGGGCATCATATTCCCGGTTGGTTTTGATATCCCGCATCTGTTTCTGAAATTTTGTCAATTCGGAGTTTATCTCTTCAATATCCAGCTCCAGTTTTTTACGCTGGAGAACCTGCTGGGTCAATCTTTCCTCTGATTCCTTTAAGGTTCTGGAAACCTCCTCCATCTCTTTCTTCAGATTATTGATCATATCCGGGAGGTATTCCCTGGAACGGTCCAGCTCCTCTAAGTCATAGTCGATGTTCTGAAGCTTCAAGAGCATCTCTAAATCGTTTTGCATTACCAGGACTCCTTAGTTTATTTTACTTAAAAAGAAAAGTGCACTTTTCATCGTGCACTTCTCTTTTAAATTTGCCCTATTCTCGAAACCTTTGAAAAACCGTAGACGTTCTCTTCCCTCTGAAAAACTTTCATCCATTTTCCCTTGTCTATGAACCATGAACTATTAACTACTAACTGCCTTTATGGTGGGCAATATCCGACTTGAACGGATGACCTTTCGGATGTGAACCGAACGCTCTAACCAACTGAGCTAATCGCCCACATAATACAGTGAAGAAGTGATTAACTAATTACTCCATCACTCAGTCACTTTATCACTCTTATCTGGGCCCACCAGGACTTGAACCTGGGACCCACTGATTATGAGTCAGTTGCTCTAACCAACTGAGCTATGGGCCCCTGAAAACATCTAAAAAAGAATATATTACTTACCAACCTCATTAGTCAAGATTTTTTTCAGTCTATCAGCTATGCTCTTTTTGGCTTTTGCAAATCCATACGTCCCGGAAGAAACTTTTTTGAGACAGAGGCTCACTTTCTTATCAGTTTATGAAGTATAACTGTCAGCTCCTCTGCCTTTTCCTTTTCACCTTTACCCCAGGCAATTTTGACCTCTTCCTTCAATCTCCTGATCTGGTCAGATTTCTTCTTCTGCTCTATCCTTTTGATATAATCCCCCAGCATAAGCTCCGGCTCAGCCAGCCCTAAGTCCAGGGTGGATATCTCCGATATAAGCTCTTTTAACTTTTGAGCTTGAGCCTTATCGATCAGGGCCGAAGGCGAGACTTTTCCGGCTGTTTCAAAAAGATTCAGGATCATCTTAAATAACTCTGCATTTTCAGGAAAATAGAAATCTTCCTTGCTTAGCCTGTTTCTGGTCAGAGGAATTAATCTATTCTCATCTATTAAGATTTTTAAAAGCTCTCTTTCTAATTTATGCGGCCCTTTAAGCTTCTCCTCTGGTAAAACCTTGGAGCGCTCCTCTTTTCTGCCTATCCCCTTGATTGCATCCAGGATGATTTTCTCGTTTACCTTGAAAGCCTGAACAGCTTTATTTATGAAAAGGTCTTTCCAGAGCTGGTTTTTTATCCGGCTGGCAGTTTCGGCCAATTCCTTGATTATTCCCTCCTGCTCCTTCATAGGCAGTGAATTGAATTCTGCAGGCAAAGAATCCTTTTTATAATCGATAAAGCTTTTGGCCTCTCTCAACTTCTGAGCCATTCCTTTTAGACCATGCTTCCTTACAAAACTATCCGGATCTTCCCCTGAGGGTAAGACTACTATCATCATCTCCATTTCTGAGTCAAAAAGAAGGTCCGCGCTGCGGAATACGGCAGACTCTCCTGCGCGGTCTGAATCAAACAGCAGATAGACTTTCTCCGCATAACGCGAAAGAAGCCGGGCTTGGTCTTGCGTAAAAGAGGTTCCCAGAGGAGCGACCACGTTCTTTATCCCGGATTGATATAGACTGATTAAATCGATATACCCTTCTACCAGCACGGCTGCTTTTTTGTCCCTGATCAGATCCTTTGAAATATTAAGGCCATAGAGGATTTTCCCTTTGTGATATATGGGAGATTCAGGCGAATTCAGGTATTTCGGCTCGTCCTTCTCCTGGATGATTCTTCCTCCAAATCCCACGATCTTCTGGCTTAAGTTAAATATAGGGAAGGTTACCCGGTCTCTGAACCGGTCATACCAGCCGGCTTTTTTCTCTTTTTCCACCACCAGACCAGCGGACAAAAGGATTTCTGGCTTCAGATCCTTCTCTTTCGAGAACCTGATCAGCCCTTCCCACTCTGCAGGAGCATATCCTAATGAGAAAACCTCAATAGTTTCTGAGGAAAACCCGCGGCTTTGAAGATACTCCTTTGCTTTTTTGCTGTGTTTCAGAGAATCTCGAAAATACTCGTTAGCTACCTGATTGGCATAAAAAAGCTGATCTAAAGTTTCCGTAGCCTTCTGGTCTGAAGTCTTTTTGGGAAGAGAGATATTAGCCCGCTTAGCCAGTAGTTTCAGAGCTTCAAAGAAGCTTAGTTTCTCATGCTCCATCAGGAAAGTATAGACATTCCCGCCCTTTCCGCATCCAAAGCAGTGATAGATCTGCCTTTCCTGGCTAACTGAAAAAGAAGGCGTCTTCTCCGGATGAAAGGGGCATAAAGCCGTATAGCTTTTTCCTTTTTTCTTGAGAGGCAGGTATTCGGAGATGACTTCAACGATGTCGTTAGCCTCCCTCACCTGATTGATCAGCTCGTCTGGAATGAAATTTGACATATTTGCAACTTGTAGGGGTTCAAAATTTTGAACCCCTACAGCTTTTGACAAACCTGAAGGTTTACGCTCCAAAACTGGCATCGTCCCGCAAGAGGCGGGACGCTACGAACGATTCGTCTCACGTCTCCCATCTTACGTCTTACTCATTCCTTTAATTTTACAATCGTTACTCCTGCTCCCCCTTCTTCTAACGTGCCTATTCTGGTCTCTTTTACCCGATGATGTCCGGTGAGAAACTTCCCTATCTTTTCCCTCAACGCTCCGGTTCCCTTGCCGTGAATTAAAACCACCTCAGACAAACCAGCTAAATAGGCATCGTCTAAATATTTATCCACCTTATCGAATGCCTCATCTGAAGTCAAACCTCTTAAATCTATTTCTGGCGAGATCTCCTTGAATGAATATAGCTCATATTTGGTCGAGGATAAAGGCTCCTCTTTCTTTTTTTCCTTGACTAAAGATAGCTCGCTCTGTTCCACAGTATACGTAAAGTTGCCGATCTTGAGCTTCACTTTGCCTGCTTTGTCCGGCTCGGACAGAACCTCTCCTTCCATCTTTAAGGACTCGATCCAGACCAGATCGCCGGGCTTTATTTGCTCCTTAACCACGGGAGCTTTTTCTTCTAAATTCCCTAATCCCTCTTCTAAGTTCTTTTTCGTTCGCTCAAAATATGTATGGGCTTGCTTTATGATCTCCTTTTGAGCTTTGGTGCTTTTTAGCTCGGAGATAAGGTGTTCGATCTCCACCCTGGTCTTTTCCACCAGCTCTCTTGATTCCTTTAGGGCTTTGACCCTCAGCTCCTTTTGACTTGATTCGAGCTTTTTTAATCTATCCTGATAGAGATTTACCAGTTCATCCGAGACTTTTTTTTGCTCCTCTATTGCTTTTCTATTCTCCCTTACCACTTTTAGATTTCTTTCCAGCTCCTCTAAAAGCAGACCCATATCCCTTTCCTTGGTGCCTAAAAGCTCAAAAGATCTCTGGATTATGTTTTCCGGCATACCCAATCTTCTGGCGATTTCTATTCCGTAACTTCCCCCAGGGTAACCGATCTGAAACCTGTATGTTGGCTTGAGGCTTTCCTTGTCAAATTCTAAAGAAGCATTTTCCACCTGCGGATAGATCTGGGCCAAAGTTTTTAAAACGCCCTGATGAGTGGTTATCACCGTTTTTACCTTTTTCTGGATCAAGTTTGCAACGATTGCTTCCCCTAAAGCCACTCCTTCTTTTGGATCAGTGCCTGACCCTAATTCGTCCAAGAGGACCAGGCTATTTTCATCCGCAGTTTTGAGGGCTTTGATTATCTGACCGATATGGGAGGAGAACGTGGATAAAGACATCTCTATGGACTGCTCATCTCCTATATCCGCAAAGACCTGCTTGAAAATCGGAAGGGTGGAGCCGAATTCTGCGGGTATATGAAGTCCGGCCTGAGCCATCAGAGATGTTATCCCGGTTGTCTTTAAAGCTACGGTCTTTCCACCAGTATTAGGCCCGGTGATAATCAGAACGCTGAATTTTTTGCCTAACTCTAAAGAAAGGGGAACAATCTCTTCTTTGGATAACATACCGGAAAGATACAAAATCGGATGCCGGGCGTCTTTGAGATTAAGATACCCCTCTGAATTGAATTTTGGCTCATTCCCCCTGCACTCCAAGGATAGAAGCGCTTTGGAATATATGAAATCCAACTCCGCTATTACCTCCAAAGAAATCTGAAGGTCCTCTATATCTTTTCTGATCAGGGAAGTCAGTTCCTTTAAAATCTTCTCTATCTCATTTTTCTCCTCAATTTCCAATTCTCTTTGTTTGTTGTTCAACTCCACCACTGGTAAAGGCTCGACAAAAAGAGTAGCCCCGGAACTGGAGCGGTCATGCACAATCCCTTTGCTTTTGTGAAATTCCTCCACGGGAAGTGAGACCACGTACCTTCCCTCCCTTAAAGTAACGATCTCCTCTTGTGCCTCCCTTTTTTTTATTTTTAAAAAACCTTGCAGTTTCTCCAATATCTTATTCCGATTGGTATTCTTTCCCTGTCTGATCGAAAAAAGAGCGGAGGTGGCATTATCTTTTATCTCGCCTGAGGAATCTATGGCTTTGTTTATAGTTTTGGAAAGCTCGTCGAATCGTTTGAGCTTTGAAATCAAAGTGATTATCTGTGGATATTTTTTTTCTTTCTCCTGGATGAATTTGAGGAGCAGCCGGCAGAGTTTTAGCATCTCCTCTATCCTCAGAAACTCTCTCGGCTCCAAATATCCACCGATCCTTTCCGCTTTTTTAAAAGAATCGGAGAGGTCTGGAACCGAATACAGGGGAAACTTCTCCTCGAACTGCAAAATCTCTTTCAGCTCGGTCGTATCCTTCTGCCATTTTGAGATAAGCTCCTGCTCCGTGACTGGAAAAAGAGAAGCAACTTTATTCTTACCTAATTCCGATAAGCACTTCGAGTCTAAAATCTTTTTTATCTTGTCAAATTCTAAAACTCTGAGAGTATGCTCGTCCAAAGAAGACTCAAAGGTTAAATCCGCCTTCGGCGGAAAGGGTTAAAGGGTTGGAACCAGCTTTAGAAGGATAAACTCCTAAACTTGTTTTGACTGCTTTTCTATTTATTTCCTTTTCCGAAATATTCATCCAGGTCCTGGGCAATTATCTCGGCCCGGTTGGTTCTTTCAGGCGGTGTCCTGCCCAGAGACTCCCATGGGCTTTTGACCCCTTCTGGCGACTCCTGTTTTAGGGCTATTTTTAGCTTGTCCGCAAAAGAGGGGCTTTGCGGATGGAGAAAAACAGCTTCCTGATAGATCAAAGGAATTGAACCCCGGATTATGGGACCCAAAGTAGAGGTGTCGATTTTATTGGTCAGGCTCAGCGGCAGAGGCGGGAAGATCAAGAGGATCAGAACAAATCCTAAAACTATCCATCCCTGAAAGAAGCCAAAAATTATGCCACCGAACTTGTCCATCTTCCCCAGCGGGTTTAAAGAAGCCACTTTGTAAAACAGAAAAGCCAGAAGCTTGACTACCAGGTAAACTATCGCGAAAAGGAAGATCAGGCTGAAAAAGGAGACCACCACCGGCGAGACCTTCATATTGGATAAAACCCTTAAGGTAACTTTATCCACATAGTTGATGGACACAATCACCCCAAGGAAAAGGCCGATCGTCCCCATAATCCCGCTGAAGAGTCCTCGCTTGGAGCCGATGAAGATCGCCACCAAAAGCAAAGCAATTAAAACGTAATCAATCCAGTTCATCTTTCCCTCCTTTCATTCAAATTTTTCCTTTTAAGAATCCTTCTAAGGTTATTATCATCTTGCTTTTTTGTTTAATCAAATCCTCTAATAGCCTTTCGAAATTTTTAAGTCTTGTATTTACTGCCTTATGAAATCGATTAGGTTCGGGAGGAAAGCCGTATTCAGAAATATCAATCTTTGCTTCTCTAGCTGCTTCTAATACCCATCCTTCTAATGCTGGGCACAATACAATCAGATAATTATTATTCGTTTCATCCTCTAAGATTTTTACACTATGTTTATTTGAATGGACTCTTAGCTTTCTGATATACCTGGGTTGAGTGCCAAAAGGGTCTTCATCAACTAGACCTTTAGAATTGTTGTACTTTTCTAATTTTTTGCAAACTTTTGTCTTTCCTCTCTCGTGACTTATTTCTCTACTGGGAATACCAATGGCGCTGACTAAGGCCTTATCAGGTTTGCACTCCAGGTATATCATTCTCCCTCTACAAATCTGTCAAGGTTAAAGAATATATCTATATCAAGATCGAGTACTTCGGATAATTCTTCTTGACTTAAGATTTTAACTTTGGTCTGATAATCCCTAAAATAAGTAACGAAGATACCAATATCATCTTTTGGTGACTTTTCTATTAAAGATAGCAGAAAATAAGGGTTGTGGGTAGAGATGAAATATTGATTGGTTTCATCCCTGGCTATTATTTCGGCAAGAAACTTTGTATAATAAGGAAAAGCATGAGCCTCGGGCTCTTCAAAGATTATAATGGAATGCCTATTTGTTTCAATCGCGGCAAGGTGAAAGATAATTCGTTGTATAGTATCTGAAACCATAGGATATGGATAAGAAATTATTACATCTTCAATTTCCTTCACTACTTCCAATTGTCTTTCTTTAGGACGAAAGCCGATCCTGAGTCTAAATTCACTTAATATATCTTTCACTAATTCCTTCAGAATCTTGTTAGTTTGAAGAAGCGTCAGAAGATTTTCTCCTTTAGGAGGACGAAGAAAACCAGGTTCATGACTCTTGAAATCATCAATTACCTCAAATTTATAAAATTTGAAAGGAGAAATCCCGTTAGATGAAAACTTCCCATTGCCTCCATAGTCAAAATCGAAATTAAAATGAAAAATCCCTTGGTCATCCGCTTTCTGCTGACCCCAACCTATGAACATTCCTTTTACAGATTGTATTTCAAACTGCAAACCTTCAGAAAATATTTTTATCCTCTTGGTTAAGTCTTGGTCATAAAATAGATTAGACATGTCCTTTTCAAATCGAACCAGTTCTTCCAGTTTTGCATATGGGAGGGAAAAAATCCCAGCACTCTCTAAAACATTTGACTTGCCAGTATTCGGCTTACCAATAAAAACATTTATTTTTTTGCAATCTAACTCGAGATTTTGTATTGATTTAAAGTTTTGAATGTTCAAATTTTTTATCATTATTTTAACCCTCCTCAAGTCAGGGTATTTTAAGTTAAGAAAAGCTTTTGTTGGCTATAATTTACTCCTCCTTTAAGGCTTGGCAAGTTATTTTTTTAGTATTTATAAGAAAGATTAGGTCAAGATTTTGTATGAGAACTCTGAAAAATCTGCATTTCGGGGCTGGGAGCCCCGCCTACGAGGGTTTTAGAGTCTGGGTCAGGTGGTCTCTCCGCACTTTTAAAGAACAGGCAAGATGCCTGTTCCACCTTCTTTTTCAACTGTAAACTTGTCCGAGAAGTGGACCTATAGGAAAGGTTTCCGCTGCAAAAAGTTTAAAGCAAATGCAGGATCTCCATCACAAGCCCGGATAAAAGAGGTACACTGAGATTATCATCTATAGAAATACTCAGGGCTTCAACTGCAGTTGCAACCAATGCTCCGATGGCTCCGATCCAGAAAGGCAAACCCGGAAGTACCAGGGCAACCAGTAGGCAAACCGACAAGAAAGCCAGACTTCCCTCCAAGCTTTTTTTCTCTATCTTAGTCTTTCCGTAAACCCTCCCTATCAGGGCGGCGGCAATGTCACCCAGAATAACATAGACAATGGCAGCAATGGCTACTTTTTTATCAAAAAAAAGTATGGATAAGGCCGAAGCGGAAAGTATGTGGCTTGAGCCGGTCAGGGAGTAGCTTTCATGCTCTCTTAAAATGGGACCTAAAAACCAGTTAAAAAAATTGGCTAAAGGGAGTTTCCTCAGCCTGATTATGTCGACCAGGATCGAACCAAGGGCAAGAGGGACGAGCACCAGAAGAGCAATCTTCTTGGGAAGAAGATAATATGCTATGGGAATGGCTAAGGCGAATAGATGAATCCCTTTTCTCTTGAACTCGTTATAAAGAGATATTTCCAAGGATTTTTCAAAAAAAATAATTGCCAGTTATTCTGGTAGGTCAGACATCCCTGTGGCTACGAGCCAGCCCGTCCGTAGGACGCCAGGCTTGCTCTCTGACAGCAAGGAACAGACAAGAATGTCTGTTCTACCATTTCTTTTTGAAAAGCAAAAGTTTTTTTACTTTCCAGGTAAAAATTTAAAATTCTTCACTAACTTTTCGTTAATCCAGATCTGCTGACCATCCCTTAATTTCTTTTCCCATTCCGCCTTAAGTTTGCTTGCCTTCTCGTTAAATACTAAATTCTTGATCTTGCTCTTGTACAATTCCATAGGAGAGCCGCTTCTTCTTTCCACTACTTTAATCAGATGATACCCCCAGTCCGACTTTACCGGACCCCCGACCTCGCCTTCTTTCAATTGAGCTGCTGTTTTATAGAACTCCGCGGAGATATCTTTATCGCTGATAAAGCCTAAATCGTAGGCTACGTCACGGATTTCCTTCTCCCCGGGATAATATTCCTTAGCCATCTCTACGAAATCTGCTCCGTCTTTGATCCTTTTCAAAACTTCCTCAGCCTTGAGTGAATCGCTGAAAATTATGTGGTAAACGTGAATCGAGCTGTCTGGTGGATATTCGCTCCGGTGTGCAACATAATAATCGTATACCTCTGCATCTGAGGGGATATATCCCTGTAGGGTTCCTTCGCGTCTAACCCTTAGTCTTGCTTCTTTCATCCTGAAATTGTTTATCTCATTGACATATTCGGGAAGGGTGTCATACCCTTCTTTCCTTGCTTGAAGAATCAAGAGGTTAAAGAGGGATATGTTATCCGTGAGGAGCTTCTTTTTATCCTCTAAGGTAAGGTCATTTTTCCGCAAGTACTGCTTATACGGGTTTAACTCCCCTTTGTATTTCAGGAATCTGGTAGTATCCTTATCATCTATAATAAGAACCCAGGGATCGTCTTCAACCGAATCCGGGTTCTGGTTCAAAACCTCTTCATTGAAAACGTAATCAGTCCCTTTCTTCAAATCAGAAACGTACTCTTCAGCCTTTTTCTTCTGCTTATCTTTTGTCAGGGCGAGCCTTATCCGGTCCATTGTATCCTTGTTCAGCTCCACTAGCTCGGCTGGCTTCTCGTCCGTGTATTTCAGGATGTGGTAGCCGAATTTTGTCTTGAAAGGCTTGGAAACCTCGTTCGGCTGAAGAGTCGTAAGCTGATCCTCAAACTCCTTGAGCATCCTTCCCCTGGGAAGGAACCCTAATTCTCCCCCTTTGTCCCTGGATCCATCCTCTTCGGAAAACTGCCTGGCTAAAGCCGCAAAATCCTCCCCATTCTTAGCTCTTTCGTAGATCGACTCGATCTTTTTAAATGCTTTGGTCTCAGCCTCCTTTTCAGCTTGCTTTGCCTTTTTGGAGTTTCCCTTTTGTAAGGTATCAGTTTTTATTTCAATCAAGATATGACTGACCTTAAACTGCTCCGGCTTGTTAAACAGCTTCTCCCGGTTCTCGTTGTAGAAAGCGGTAATCTCGCTGTCCTGCACCTGGACTTTTTCTATTATATCCTTTCTGAACATCAAATCCAGCAGGTACTCCAGGGAATATTTCTCTTGTTTCTGTTTCCACACCTCATCCTGATTCACATCTAATTTCTTGGCTTTTTGCTCCACTAACCTGTCGGTGATCAGCGTCTCCAGAGCATCCCTTTTGGTTTTCTGTTCCCCAGCTTTATTATCTTTGGTAACGAAATCCAAAGACTCCAATTTCTTCTTGAAATCCTCTCTGGTTATGATTTCCCCGTTCACTTTTGCCGCGATATCCTTATTCTTGGAACTGAACAGAAAAGCATTGGAATTCGTGCTCAGGCTTAAGGAAAATAATCCCAATGTGACCAACTGAATAACTATTCTCGCTTTTTGCATATCCTCCTCTTGATGTGAATATCTTTAGAGTTTTACTTTTAGAGACACTCGATAACTATTATCTAATTCCTTATGGCTCAAGAAAGCCAGGTCAACGGCAAATTTCCTAAAGTTTACACCTCCTCCTGCGCTGAAATTCCCCACATCAAACCCTAATCTGGCACTTACCCGCTTAAGATAGACAACCTCCCAGCCGTAATGCATATCTGCGGAAATATCCCCCTGCCAGTACTGGGCGGCATATTTTCTTCCCTCGAAGTTCAACTCAGCTTCAGTCGAAAAGAGAAAATTGAAATCTTTGTACGCCTTATTCAGACTAAACCCGGTCCTTAAAGATGGGGAGATGGTTTCACGAGTTCCGTTATCATAAGAAAGCAGAGTGGAAACGGCATCTTTGAGATTTGCTCCTAAACTCAGGAACTCGTATGGACTATAGAGCAATCCTAAATCGATTCCCATTCCAAAAGCAGAATGATCGACTATATGCCGATAGATGATCTTGGCATTTCCTCCAAAAGAAAGCTTTGGATTTTTTTGTTTGGCAAAAGAGAATGTCAAAAGGTAATCTGCATGCCCGGCTTCTTTTTTGACGTAAGGACGATTGGTGCTGCTTATTGGCTGTCCAGGGTTGGGCAAATCAGTTACTTTTATATCCCCACCTCCCAAGCGCATCAGGCTTAATCCCAAAGTGGAGTTTTCAAATCGATTATGCAAAGGAATTGCCCAGGCTATGAAGTCGTGATTTAAAAGGGAGCCGAAGGTCTCCGAATGCATAAAAACAAGCTCCTGAGAGGAAACTCTTGCCAGCCCGGCCGGATTCCAATAAGTTGCGGTGGCATCATCAGAAATCGCCACAAAGGCACCACCCATACCCAACGCCCTTGCCCCAACTCCTAAATTCAGGAACTCCCCAGCATATTTCTCTGAATATGCCTCATTAAAGATAAAAAGCAGAACCAAGAATAGAAAAAGAGATTTTCTTATCATACTTGACTAATAATAATTCCCGACGCAGGCGGTGTCAACAAAATTCATCTGTTGGGGCGGGGTTACCCAACCCCATAGCAATCATTATACAGGGCGAGGAAACCTCGCCCCTACACTGAACCCTTAGAAAATATCGATAAGAAAACCCTCTTTTTGTTTTTCCCTTCTTACGTCTTACTTTTTACTCTTTGTCTTTCCTTCTTCTTTCTTCTCTTTAGTCAGATCATCCTTTTTCTTGAGATATTCCTCATAGCTCATAGTCTTATACCAGTCGCCGCCCAGATAGGTAAGAATATTGGTAAAATCATTGGTCTGGACATATCCCACTAAAGGAGAGATCTTCTCTGTGTTAGGCTCCAAAAACCAGATGGTCGGATACCCTCTCACTGCATACTTGGCGGCAAGCTCTCTTTCCGTGATGCTGGCTTTGTCAACCTGAAGTGTGTTTCTGGAATCCCCGTTCACCTTTACTGTAACGAATTTGTCGGCCAGGAGCTTCTTTACCCCCTCATCTGTAAAGGTCAAGGCATTCATTCTCTTGCAGTAGCCACACCAGTCTGTATAGAAAAAAACCATTACTTTTTTTCCATTTTTCTTGGCTTGCTCTAACCCCTGGTCATACCTTTGCCAGTTGATGATTGACGGGCTATCCTTGGTTGAAGTAGGTTTTTGAGAAAAAACGCTCAGACTTAATATGAAGAAAACTAGTGCTGCGAGGGTCAAAACCTTTGTTGTAATTCTGGACATATTCTCTCCTCAGCCAAATAGGTTCAAATCATAACTTTTACGAGGCAGGCAAATCATACGTTTGGTCTGACCTTTCTCAAAAGTGACTTTCTGATTTTCTTCCAGAGCAGAAACAAAGTCAGCAAAATAAAAAGAACAAAAGATATAGATCTCAGCCAGGTTGGTATAAGTTCTGCCCCCTGTCCGACTTTCGCTCTCGGCGACAGATTTATAAAGTCATAAACCCAGTTTAAGCCGAAGCCCAGGATTAAGGTTACGACCATAATGCTCAGGATGTATAGAAATAACGACCTTTTGCCCAGGAATTTTCCCACAGCTACCATAGTGGTCACATTAGTCGCTGGCCCGCTCAGCAATAAGACTAAAGCTGCACCCGGTGATACCCCTTTCAAAAGCAAAGCTGCGGCAATGGGCGTGGCTGAAGTGGAGCAAATGTAGAGCGGAATCCCGATTGCCAGCATTCCTAACATCGGGACAATCCCTTTACCTGCGAAATTTGCCAGGATGAAACTCTCCGGAATTAAAGTGGAGATCAAAGCAGCCAGAACATACCCGATCATTATGTAGACCACTATGTCCCCGAAAAAATCCAGGAAACCATAATTAAACGAATCCTTGAGCCTTTTGAGGAGATTCTTATCTGGCAATATTTCTTTTGATTTTTCGTTTCCATATTCACACTCACAACAGTTATCCTTTGCTGGGGCAATTTTCAGATTATCTTTCCTCCCGAATATTTTCTCGGACATTCCCGCGGTAATCGAGGTTATGATAGCAGCAATCGGACGGATTATGGTCATCAAAGGATCTAGGAGAGCATAAGAGATGGAGATGGAATCAACTCCCGTCTCAGGAGTCGAGATCAAGAAAGCAACCGTTGCCTCCTGGCTGGCACCATCTTTCCGTAACGATATCGCCGCAGGAATCACACCACAGGAACACAAAGGCAAAGGAGCACCGATAAGTGCAGCTTTAAGAATCGACTTGAAACTGCTCCCGCCTAAATGCTGAGCTAATCTTTTGCTGGAGACAAATTCGTGAATCAGACCAGCAATTAGGAAGCCGGCCAGAAGGTAGAAAGAAGAATCATTGACGATTTTGAAAAGTTCGTGAAAAAAGGTTAAAATCATATTCCCTGCATCGGTATACCCACGTTGCCCACAATGTGGGTCTTCTGTAGGGGCGACCCGGCGGGTCGCCCCTACCATGGGACAGGTTTCCAGCCTGTCCTGAACAGGTGTCAGGAGGTAACTCCTGACACCACAACAAAGTTCTGTAGTTTATAGGTATGTCATTGCGACGAAGCAATCCGTCCACCGAAAACTAAACAGATTGCTTCGACCTACGGTCTCGCAATGACGGTCTTTTCGTAGGGGCTGGGTTCCCCAGCCCTACCTTTGGGCGAGGCAACCTCGCCCCTACATTTTCTTCCCCTCTCCCCACAGGAGAGGGTCAGGTTGAAAATCCCGCCAAAGGCGGGGGTGAGGTCATTTTCTGTTTTCTGTCTTCATTTTTCTTTTTTTACACTCACATTATTTTTATCTTTTATCCGTCATTCATCATCCGTCATCCGTCATTTGTTTTATTCACATAAACCACTTCTTCGTATGATGCACCACATCTCCAAACTTTCGCATAAATTCCATATCTTCTTCTGAAAGCGGACCGTCTTGAAGCGATTGTAGATTTTGCATAAGCTCTTTTGAGTTTCGAGGTGAGGTTAAGCAAACATGCACATTCGGATTTGAAAGCACAAACCGGTAACACATACCGGGAGTGGGAATTCTCCCATCTTTGGGCCAGTTTTTGGGTCTTCTGATCAGATAAGTCCAGCGGGTAGCTGTATAGCTTATCACCCCAGGATTATGCTGGGTCAGGTAAGGAAAAATATCCTGCTCTGCCCCGCGGTGAGCCGCATTATATCTCATCATTATAAAATCCAGGGCGCCCTCTGCACAAAGCTTACCTGCAAATTTCCGGTTATGAGTGGAGATACCCACTCCACGCACCTTGCCCTGCTCCCGTAAACGATAAAGCTCTTCCCTGATCTTTTCAGGAAAATGCTTTTCCTTGGTCACGCCTAAAAAAAGAAAACAATCAATATAATCCGTTCTCAACTGCCTGAGCCTTTTCTCTAGACAGCGCTTTGGACTCCCGTGCCCTAAAAGATTAGGCGGACCAGTGGCAATAACGTATTTTTCCCGATTGTGCCTTAAAACATCCCGCAGAGCACTGATCATCTGGTTGTCGATGCCAAAGAAGAAGAAAAAGTTTATACCCTCATCCACAGCCTTGTAAATAGCCTCCTTACCCGGACGGTAAGTAGCAGAAAGCCCCAGCCGGTGCACTCTTAGACCGCTTTTGCCGAGGGTGGTGTGGGTGAAATCAAAATTCATCATGCTATGTTTAATTAGATATAGAATCGTAATCTTCTTTCAACAAACGGGCTCCAAGAAACGCATCCCGATGACAGTTTCTGAATTTTGCTGGTTTGCCACAAGGACATACACACTGCCTTTGGATGGCCCCTTTAGTGCTGAATAATTCCTTGACTTTTACTTCTTTCAAACATTCGAAATAGATCCTTACTAGCTTAGTATCTGCAGGGTTCCTATTTCTAAGATAGGACTCTAGCACACCTAGGTCTCTGTGGCTATAAAAACCCCAAGGCCACTTGCCCCTTTTTTGAAAATAGCTTAAACCATAGAAGTAAGGAACAACTAATCTATTCAAGTAATCAACAACACTTACTCCATTTTGAAACAGTAGGTATTTTTCTGGTTCGACACACAAACAAATAATGCCGTTGTCAGGGCTCACATGTAAGTCTCTTTCATCAGTTATTCCTTTTTCTTTCATAATTTTGTCAATTCGTCCACCGACTTCTCTCACCGAAGGGAAAGAGGAGGGGAAATCGCTTGGAAAGTCAATCCTGATTTCATATGTGTCGCGGATTACGTTATGCGCATCATCAGTGGCAGGATTGAGAACAAAGGCATTTGCTGTGCGGTCATAAGAGGCGCAGTATCCTAATTTACCCTCCAGCAAAAATCTGGTTCCCTCTTCTCTTAACCATAGGCCGCGATAGAAACTCCGCAGACTGAGAATTTCAGTTCTTATGTCGTAGGTACTGTTTGCCATGATGGCTCAAGGCGAACACCAATGTTTTGCGGGATCCTTTATAACTAAAGGGCTTGCGGAACTCGCCTCAATAGATTTTTCTTTGAAGACTTGTTTCCATTTTTCAGTATCGTTTGCATTTTCGCCACCGATAAGAGCCAAGGACTCTTTAGCTTCAAACGATATTCGTAGTCTTTCAGATTTACTCCAGTTGTTACAGACATCATTATTGGAATTCGCGGGATCTTCCAGTCGCATGTCCGAGATATCATCTCGAAGAGACTCCAGAACCTTCTTAAAAGAGCTCTCAAGATTATCTTTTGTTCTTGAACCTTTAAGAAATTCAACCACTAACAGTTCTAAAATAAAAGTCTTCAACTGCACAAGATTCCTAATCTTCCAAAGCTTGACCAGCTTAATGAGCTCTGAGCAACCACTTTTTCTTACGTGTTCAATATGAACATCCAGATTTGTTTGAATCCAGTCCTTTTCACCTTGAGATATGTATAAGAACGCATCTTCCTCTTTTTCATCAATAAATCTGCCTGGAACAACATCAATATGAGAGTAGATTGCGTTTTTATTGTTATCCAGGCGTAGAATGCGCAATGCCGATGTTTTACGCTCTATAACATACTTTGCTTGTAGCACGCCTTCTACATCCTCATATATCTCCTTGATATCTCGTCCACAATCTCTAGGGAAATAACAGACTAGGTCGAGATCGTAACTCTCCTTAATCATTGTACCCTTGGCTTTTGAGCCGGCCTCCCAAATCTTTGGTTCGTTTCCGAATTTGGTGGTTAGAACTGCTTTAATTTCATCGCGGTTTTGCGCAATGGCATCCAGTTCTCCGCCTGAGAGTTTTTGGGAGTCTAATAACTCCTGTAGAAACTCATTGACAGACATGTTAATGCCTCCTCAATTAATTGTTAGCGTATATTTAAATCCACCTTTTTCCTTATTATTGTCATAAACGAATAATGGTGGATCAATCTTGGGTAAAAGTTCCCTACCGCATACAACCGCTATTGGTGCGGGCACAGCCGGGAAGAGGTGAACTTCACAGTTTGAGCCATGCCTGGTGCGGATTTCTGTCAGCAGGTCTCTATAAGTTCTCTGAAACTGCAAGAGCTGTGCCTTTGATTTCAAGAAACTCGTTGACGGTTTCTTGATTGTCACTTCATACAGGGGAATGTTTTTGTGCAACAAATCCTTAACCTCGGACAGGTGAACCTTTCCACTTAAAGATAACATTAGAGCAATTTTTTTACTTCTTGAATTGATTTGTCGTCTTTTCACTATGTACTTAAATTTGCTACTCTGATTATTTGTTTTCCATTTCCAGTCTTCGGTATGTCGATGATGTTGATAAATATCAGCAGATATTGTATTGCCAACTGACCTGCCCAATTGTACTAGCAGTGGTATTGGACCTAAAGCGAAGATAGAAAGATGATTTGGTCTATTTCCAGAGTCTAAATTCAGTTTTACCTTCCCCATGATCTCCTGTTGTAAAGTCATCCAGTAGTTCTTACTACCATCACCGCTAAAACCAGTAAAGTCTAGATCGATAGGTTTCCCGTCACTAGGGAATTTAGGCTCTATTGCTTCACACGCCTCATCAAAGGCAATATGGACTTTACGGTCACCGATATTTGCCTTAAAAATCAAGACAGTTGTAACCATATCTTTTTGCTTAGAAGTCTGAATTCCTATTCGCTTTTCATGCTGTTCTTTGTAGCTCTTTAAAAGCTCAGCAGGGTATTTATCAACGTACTTTTTAGAATCTATCAATTTATGATGCTTTAAGCAAACAAGCATAAGATTCGAAAATTCTTTTTCCAGTTTCTTTGATTGTATCTTATCACCTCTTGGACCGCTCGGGGAGTAGGAAATTATATGAGCGATATGTGAAAAATTAGCTTCTTTCCAAGTAAGGTCGTCTCTCCAAAGCGGTTTATTACACCCTAAGAATTCACAGCGTCCAGCAGTTACTGCCCAGAGTTTCAAGACCGTTTCTGACGGTATATTCGGCCTTCCATATTTGTTCTTCTCGCGTTTAGTAGACATTTTCTTCTCTTCTTACTTGAGACAGTCCATTACCCATCAGGTATTTTGTCATGAAAACGAAGGAATCGTCTTCACTAGGTTCTTTACAATCTCTCGTGAGACCTTTCCCATTCTTCCAGACCCGCTCTTACATGCAGCTCCTCGAACGCAAATAACATCAACACCTGTTTCCCATAACCTTGGCATTTCCTTTACTGTTATAGATCCAGCTATCCAAGCTTCCAAGCCACAAGAATGACAATTTTTGACAAATTTTCTGATCTCTTTGAGTGTTAATAAATTAACCAGTCTATTCTTACCTGATTTTATGAAAGTATCAATTAGAATGCCATCTGCCCTTATCATTTTCCCTAAATTGTGACCCTCTTTAACAGGATCAAAAATCTTTCTTAAATTTTTATCCGCAAAGAATGCCGGGATTACCTTCTTCCGAGGAAACCAGTGTTTCACAGTTCTTACTACGTTTTCTCCCAAATATTGTGCATCCTTATTTATGTACTTTGCTAACCCGACCTTTACAAAATCTGCTCCTGCCAAGGCTACACCTAAAGCTGCTTGGCAAGCTGTGCTTCGCACCAATTGTTCTTCGCCTATATTTGTTGCAACCTTCACTTTTTTAGGTAAGGCCTCACGCACTGCCCTTATGTTAAGCGGGTATGGTGTTCCAAGGGCAGAGGCAGGATATTCAACATCAATTATATCTGCACCGCCTTTATATGCTTCCAACGCCTCGGTCTTACCGCGGACACTAACTAATAATAGCTGTTTCATATTGTCTTTAGTACATCTATTTTATCTTATTTTGCCCTAAAAGTCAACTAAATTTCTTCTGCAAGAGCGCGCCGATAGCGGGGAAACTTCGCCCCTACGTTTGCAGACGCATGCGATGCGTTTCTACTTTGAATTCTGCGACAGGTAAAGATTCTCCTCACCCAATAAATGGTTCAGCTTTTCCAAAACCTCTCTGGAAAGCTGGATTTTATCTTTGGCTTTTACTTTTATCTCCTCAAATTCAGTCAGGTAATGAACAATTACCTGTGATTCCCCCGGATGAAAGCTCAAAATCTCTTTGAGCTTATTGGAAAACCCCTCCTGCATATCAATGGAGAAAACCTTAAGATGCAAAACCGGGTTCAACTCGTGATAAATTTTGCTCAAAAGATAAATCTCCGAGGCAATCAGCTTGGGCTTTTCCTGCTCTTTGGTCGAAGCCCTGCCATAAATCAAAACCATCGCATCGGTTTTCAGAATCTTCTTGTTCTTCTCAAAACAGTCTGAGAATATGACAACCTCGATTGTGCCCAGGAAATCCTCTAAGGTGACAAAAGCCATCTGCTTCCCTTTTTTGTCGATATTCAGCTTTAAATTGGTAACCAGCCCGCCCAAGGAGACCATCTGCCCGTCTTTTACCCCTTCCAAACTCTGGGTAGTCTGGTTGGCAAAAGATTTTAGCTCTAATTCAAACCTGGAAAGCGGATGCCCGGAAACGTAAAATCCCAACACTTCTTTTTCTTTAGAAAGAATCTCCGCAATATGCCATTTAGGCACCTCAGCAAGCTTCGGCTCCATCTCAGATTTACCATCAACGGTATTCTGGCCGAAAAGGGAAGTCTGACCGTTGGCTTTCTCTTTCTGAAAAGTTTCTCCATAACTTAAAGCGTTGTCAACTGAAGCCATAAGCTGTGCCCGGTGTCCTTCCAAGGAATCAAAAGCTCCTGCTTGAACAAAGCTCTCCAAAGCTCTTTTGTTCAATTTCCTGGCATCCACCTTCTGGCAGAAATCGAAAATCGATATGAATTTTCCATGCCTTTCCCTGGCAGAGATCATGACCTGTATGACCGACTCACCTACGTTTTTAATCGCTCCCAAACCAAACCTTATCTTCTTCCCTTCTACTTTGAAATTCCCGCTGCTTTCATTTACATCCGGAGGCAAAAATCCGGTCTTCATCCTTTTGCATTCATCCATAAGCACGACGATGCGGTCAGTATCCCCTATTTCTGAGGAAAGTGTGGCTGACATAAATTCCAGAGGATAATGAGCTTTTAAATAAGCAGTTTGGTAAGCCAGATAGGCATACCCCACGCTGTGGGCTTTATTGAAACCATACCTGCCGAAAGTGGCTATGAAATCGAAGATCTTATCTGATATTTTCTCATTTATCCCTTTGGACTTTGCCCCGGAAACGAATTCATCCCTCTGCTCAGCCATCACCTCTGCCTGCTTTTTGCCCATAGCCTTGCGAAGGATGTCTGCTTTGCCCAGAGTATACCCTGCAAGATCGCTGGCAATCCTCAAGACCTGTTCCTGGTAGACAATTACACCATAAGTCTCCTTCAGGATCGGCTCCAGAAGCGGATGTTCATAGGCTATCTTTTTTCTACCTCTTTTACAATCGATATAATCATCGATCACGTAGCTATCTAAAGGTCCCGGACGGTACAAGGCATTCATCGCAGTCAGGTCCTCCAAGGATTCAGGTTTTAGCTTGCGCAGATAATCCCTCATCCCGGAGCTTTCAAACTGGAAGATGCCTACAGTCTCCCCTTTGGAGAATAGCTCAAACACCTTCTCGTCCCGAAGATCAATCGAATTTATATCTAAGTCTTTTTTCTTCTCCTCCTTTAATAATCTGAGAGTATCATCAATCACCGTAAGCGTACGCAGACCCAGAAAATCCATCTTCAAAAGCCCGATCTTCTCGATCCCCTTCATATCATATTGGGTGGTTATTTCGTTTTTGTTACTCTTATATAGGGGCACAAAATCAGTCAATTTAGACGGAGCGATAACCACACCTGCCGCATGAGTGGACGCATGTCTGGTCAGCCCCTCTAAGGTTTTTGAATAAGAAAGTAACTTCTCTGTTTGAGGATTTTCTGTGGCTATTTTTTTTAATTCCGGCTCTAACTCCATCCCTCTTTCTAAAGTCATATCCGGCTCCATAGGAATCATCTTGGCAATCTTGTCCACCTCTGAATAGGGCATCCCCAAGACCCTGCCCACGTCACGGACAACTGCCCTGGCAGCCATCGTTCCAAAGGTGATTATCTGGGAAACGTTTTCCTCACCATATTTATTCACCACGTATTTGATGATCTTATCCCTTCCCCGATCAGAGAAATCTATGTCGATATCCGGCAGTGAGATCCTTTCCGGATTCAGAAATCTCTCAAACAGAAGACCATATTTCATCGGGTCGATGTTGGTTATCCCCAGGCAATAGGAAACTAAACTTCCAGCAGCAGAACCTCTTCCCGGTCCAACCGGAATATTATTGTTCTTGGCATAATCAATGAAATCCTTGACGATGAGGAAATATCCGGCAAACCCCATTTGCTCTATAACCTTCAGCTCTTTTTCCAGTCTCTGTTTCAACTCCTCAGTCTGGTGAGTATACCTCTGTTCAAACCCTTTCTTAACCAGGGACTCCAGATATGAGCTTAAATTCTCATATCCTTCTGGCAGGGGATAATGAGGCAAATAGGTTTTGCCAAACTCCAGCTCTAAATTACACTCCTCAGCGATTTTTAAAGTGTTTTCCAGAGCTTGAGGAACCTCGCTGAAAAGCTCCTTCATCTCCTCCGGAGACTTCACGTAAAGCTGGTCTGTGCCGAACCTCATCCTGTCAGCATCCTCCGTCTTTTTCACGGTCTGGATACAGAGGAGTGCATCATGGGCTAAATAATCTTCTCTTTTGAGATAATGACAATCATTAGTGCAAACCAGGGGAATTTTTGTCTCTGAGGAAAGCTGAATCAATAAATTTTTAGCTTTCTTCTCCTCCTCCAATCCATGATCTTGCAGCTCAATGTAAAAATTACCTTCTCCAAAAATTCCATAATATTCTAAAGCCACTTCTTTTGCTTTCTTGTAATTATCGTTGAGCAAAAGGTAAGGTATCTCCCCTTTTAAACAACTGGAAAGCCCGATCAGCCCCTGGTTGTGTTTTCTTAAAACCTCTTTATCGATCCTGGGCTTATGATAAAACCCCTCCAGATATCCGATGGTTGAAAGCTGAATCAGGTTTTTATACCCGGCCAGATTTTTTGCCAGAAGTATCAAATGATAACCTGCATCCGGTACCCCGCGCTGGGGCTCCTTTTTCTCCCTGCTTTCAGGAGCAACGTAAACTTCAGAGCCGATTATAGGTTTTATTCCGCAGTCTAAAGCTTTATTATAAAACTCTATTGCCCCGAACATATTGCCGTGGTCGGTAATAGCCAAGGCAGGCAATCGAAATTCTTTCGCCAGGGCAAGAAGCTCAATTATCTTACAAGCACCATCCAAGAGGCTATACTGGGTATGGTTATGCAGATGAACAAAATCAGAATGCTTCATAATTATTCTATCCTATTACCCTCTCCTTTTCAAGCCGATAAAAGCTTTACGGCTCGTAGAGGAGAGGATTACCGTCGGGTCAGGGGACCCGACGGACACAGAGTCGCGTAGCCGAGCCTTTAAGGCTCGGTGGAGGTCTAAAGCCTCTGCCACATTTCGACTTACGGGGCGAGGTAACCTCGCCCCTACAAAATCTCGACTTCTTTTATCTATTTTATGTAATAACCGAAAAAAAGCAACAGAAAAGATAAGATAATTTTTATACGAACTGTAGGGGCGGACCTGTAGTTCGACAAGCTCACTACCCTGAGTCAGGCCGAAGAGGGCGTGCCCGCCCTTGTTATTTAAGTAGGAGCAGCCCTTGTGGCTGCCCACGTTAGAGTTAGGACAGGGACCCCCTACGGGGATTTCGCTTTGCTCAACAAGCCCTGTTACTACATAACTTCAGCCTTGCGAAAAGCAAAAAGAAGCAACCCTTAAAGACCAGAATGTATCTAGAGAGTTGCCTTACGAAAAACTGTCCAAGGAGGTATCCGCCGCAATAAGACCACCCGAATGTAAAAAACCTTGACAAAAGCATTATTGAGCTTATTTTCCCGACAAGTAATTGAGGACTTTTAAATTATGGCTATTTTTATTACGGGCGGGACCGGTTTTATCGGGAGAAAGTTGATAGAAAGACTATCTCAAGGAGATGAAGCTCTGCATCTCTTAGTCCGTTCTCAGAGCAGCATTTCGGGTCTGAGGAAAAATGAGAAGATTCACTTTTTCTATGGTGACGTCACTGATGAAAATTCGGTCTTAGAAGGGATGAAAGGGTGTGATAAAGTTTACCATCTGGCTGCCTATGCCAGAAACTGGAGCTTTGATGAAAACCAGTATTATAAAGTCAATGTCACCGGAGCAATAAACGTCTTTGAAGCATCGTTAAGGAATAAAGTGCAGAAAGTGGTCTTCACCTCCTCCTGCGTTACCTTAGGTCCCAGCTCTGATGGTATCGTCACCGAAAAAGACTGGAGGAAAAGAAACCACTTTTACACCGAGTACGAGAAGAGCAAATACTCGGCTGAACTGGAAGCCTTAAAATTCGTTGATAAAGGATTAAACCTGGTGATGGTAAACCCGACCAGAGTGTATGGTCCTGGGCTTTTGACCGAAGCCAATTCAGTTACCAGAATTGCCCAGCAGTATGTAGAGGGAAAGTTTCCGGTGATCTTAAATCATGGCAAGGAGATAGCCAATTATGCCTTTGTTGAGGACGTGGTCTCGGGTCAAATCCTGGCAATGGAAAAGGGGAAAAACGGGGAAAGGTATCTTCTGGGAGGCGAGAATATATCTTTAAAAAATCTCTTCGCTCTGCTGAATGAGATAACAGAAACTAAACACCTGCAAATAAGTATCCCCCCTAAAATAGCCAGGTTTGTTGCCTGGATAGAAGAGAAAAAAGCGGATATCTTCAAGAAGTATCCGATGATCAGCCGGGATTGGGTGGATACTTTTTTGCAGAACTGGATATATTCTTCTGAAAAAGCGGAAAAAGAACTGGGGTATAAATATCTTCCCCTGAAACAAGGATTAAAGATAACCTGTGACTGGATTCTAAATCAGAAAACAGTCTCTAACAAAAATCCCCGCAGACTCTTACCTCAGGCGAAACAGAGTATACAATGAATAAACACAATCTTGGAAAAGTTGAGCTGAAGCCGAGTATAATCCTTTTATCTGCTTCTATTATTCTGGTCATTTTCAAATACTATGGCTACCCTCAATCATTCGTTTCTATTTTCCACACTGCCTGTGGAGTAGATTTCAAGAATTGCTTCCCGGCCCATATATATTTTTTCCTCTGCTCGGTTTTGCTTCTGATACTGGTTCCCTTCATCCTGATAAAATTTGTTTTGAAAGAAAAGGTCTCAGATTATGGTCTTAAAAAGGGTGATTCCAAATTCGGGATGACCTCTTTTCTGATTTTATTTCCTTTGATTGCACTGGTTATGATTCTCCCCTCTTCCGGGATGCCTCAATTCAAGGCAGAGTATCCTCTTTTTGCCCTGGCCGGAAAAGCTTTTTCATTGGTTTTGCTGTATGAGTTGATGTATGGGCTTTACTATATAAGCTGGGAGTTCTTTTTCCGGGGATACCTTCTTTTCGGGCTGAAAGATATCTTCGGAGAGTGGAATGCCATTCTGATTCAGACCTTGCCATCCGTATTAATGCATATCGGAAAACCGGACGGGGAGATTTTAGCCTCCATCGCAGCCGGGATACTGTTCGGGAAGTTAGCCCTGAGGGGAAAATCTATCTATTATGTTTTCCTGCTGCACTGGTTTATCGGAATGGCCATGGATCTTTTTATCCTCTATTTATAAATGAGAAAAACCTTTGAATCCTTGAGACCAGTTGACCTGCTCCTAACGGTTTATGTGGCAAGTCTGACTCTAATTTTGCTCATTTTTGGCAAGGGCAACTTCTCTTTTTCCTCTCTTATCTATTTAAATTTCATTTTCATTTTGGGCTTGATTGCCTTTTCGTTCTTGAGAGAAAAACTAAGCCGCGGTATTTTGCATTTTTGCCTGGCAATTTTCCCCCTAATAGCCTCTATTTACCTTTACAAGGAATCAGGACGCATGGTTCACATCTTCTATCCGGGCTGGTATGATAATTTGATTATCAATTTTGAAGTGAATCTATTCGGTGTTCTGCCAAATTTCTGGCTGGAGAGATTCTTTTCACTAGTTGCTACCGAAATCCTGATGTTTGCTTACTTCATTTATCTGCCCATGATACCATTTCTGTGTATTTATTTTTACTTCAAAGTTGACCCTCAGGCGCTGGACCAATTCCTTTTGCCCTTGATTTTTGCTTATTCTATTTGTTTCCTGGGGTTTTTTATTTTCCCTGCGGCCAGCCCTCGGTTTGTTCTGGATGGCGGAAGAGAACTGCAGGGATTCATTTTCAGGAAGATCATGCTTTATATCGAGGGAAACGGCCAGTTTCAGGGCGGTTCCTTCCCCTCTGCCCACTGCGCAGCCGGAACAGTGATGATATTATTGTCCTATCGTTTTGACAAAAAGCTATTCGCTTTTGTCTGCCCGATAATTATGCTTTTTTTCTTAGCCACGGTCTACGGAAGGTATCATTATTTTTCTGACGTCATAGCTGGGATTTTGATTGGGGTGGCAAGCGTATATTTATCCAGCAGGTTGTCAAAGAGGAGAACCATGTAGGGGCACGGCGCGCCGTGCCCCTACAAAAAATTCTATCTGGAATGAAAACACAATTGGACGATAAATTTTTTCTCAAGCCTCTCTTAACAATTCCTTCAGCCTTCCCTTATCTTTGATGACAATTTCTTTTGAGCTGGAGCCTAAGATCCCTTCTTTTTTGAACCGGCTCATCACCCGGATTGCAGTTTCAACAGTCGTTCCCACAGAATCAGCCAGATCCTGCCGGGTAAGTTTCAGATTGATCTTTATCCCGCCCGGAAACGGCGTGCCGTGTTTTTCTGAAAGTCCCAACAGAAGCGCAGCCAGCCTTTTCTCCACCTTTCCGGAGATAAGCCCGATCATCATCTCATGGGCTTGCATCAGCTTTCTCCCCAGGAAACCTATGACTCCCTGGGCTAAACCTTCCTGGGTTTTGAGCAGGGAAAGTAAATCCCTCTTTGAAAGAGAGTAGACTCTTGACTTTTCCTCAGCTCTGGCTGAGGCATATTGGATGTCGGAAAAAATCGTTCCCCCGCCGCAGATTTCACCCGGGGTCACGACTTCTAACACAATCTCTTTACCGCCTGCGGAATGCTTCAGAACCTTTACCTTTCCGGATTTGATCACATAGAGGTAAGAAGCAGGCTCACCCTCCCAGAATAGGTATTCACCTTTTTTAAATTCCTTTTCGGAAAATTTCTGACTGATTTCCAGAAGCTCGTTTTCAGACAAGTCTGAAAAAAAAAGGAATCCTTCTGACTATTTCTAATTTTTTGAGCATTTAAGATGACCTAACTTCTTATTATATTACGACATATTTTACGATAATTTAACCCAGCCTCAGGTGATGTCAAGCCAAAAAAAGAGGGCGAGGTGACATCGCCTCCACAGAGAAATTAAAAGAGACATTTAAAAGGTATTCCCAGGTTGCCCTCAACCTGGGGACATTATTTTTCCAAAAAAGACCAATCATAAAAAAATCCCCGCCGGGGGTTTACCCAGCGAGGATGGGGGAAGAAGCAACAACAGGAGTTAAAAATTATTGTCGTTTTTGACAGCAATAAAAATAAACCATCAAAATATAAAAACTATGACCGTCGTCATAAAAATCAAAGATTATTTTAGCCTTTGTTTCCTGTCGTAGGGGCACGGCGTGCCGCGCTCTTGTCATCATACCAGTAGCCCCCACCTTGAGGGCAAGGTGGGTTACCGGTTATCTGTTTTGAGACGCGTCAATTGAAGAGCAAGAAAATTATAGCTACGTAGGTAGGGGCAGACCTGCGTGTCTGCCCTAATCCTTGTATAAACAAATGTAGGGGCAATTCATGTCAGTTGGATCCATCTGGAAATTGCCACTACAGACCTTTGGTAGGTCAGATATTCATGTCTGACAGTGTAGAACAGACAAGAATGTCTGTTCTACCGCTCATCAGGGGGTTCTATGTGGCGTCCCGCTTTATGTGGGACGAGAAAATATAAACGTCCGGGATAAACCCGGACGCTACGAACTACGAACAGGCAACCCTGAAGGGTTACCCTAAAAGAAATTTTCTTACCTAGACGGGTACCACCCCCAAACTCGTTTGGGGGTGCAACACATAGAAACTACCACCACACCTGCTTTCCATCCTCGATCGTAAAAATCCGCTCTTCTTCTTTATTGGAATCTTTTGGCACAAGCCAGTAAAGACATCCTGATGGGACTTTTTCGAAAATCAGAGGCTTGTCGCCGGCAACTGAGCTTCCCAGCTTTTGCCAGCCGTCTTTCCAGTAGAAAAGCTCGTATTCTTTCCCTGGAGTAAAAAAAGTTTTAGCAACTCCATCAGTTGAAGCTTCTTGTTTCCTGGCAGTAGTGGAGGTTAGAGTTAATGATATGGTTTTCTTCTCATCGCTCTGAATCTCCTGGACACTGCAATCAGAGCGAAGAATAAAAGGCTCGCCGTAAGGCGCGATCTTACCATTCAGATAAAGCGCTGGAACGTAAGCAATCTCTTTGCCCATGTCGGTGAAAACTGTTATACCATTTTTAATCCTTCCCCAGTGAATAAGCTGCCACTCGCCATCGTTGAAAACGCATAGGTATGCAATATCAACTGAATCCGGAATTTCCTTTTTAAAGTTGACCGTTACGTCACAAACCTCTTCGTAATCTTTGGTGACGTCCTTATAACTTTTACCCGCAAGCCAGCCTGGCATTTCCTTTTGCTTGTTTTCCTGAAAGGCAAGATTATCTTTTTGCTTATCAAAAGTCTTGCGATAGACTTTGGCAAGCTTATTCGCCAGACGATATTCTCCCGGATTTGCCTCAGCCCCCATAAAAGGAATGGCTTTGCCATCCGGAGTAACTATTGCATTCCACGCATGGTTATTCCCGGCATTTGCCCAGAAAGGAGTATAGTCGGAAGTAACAGCCAGACCATTCGCTCTCATAGCATAGATAGTGACATTGGTCATATCCTC